>DLAA01000008.1 GCA_002493835.1 Lachnospiraceae bacterium UBA7060
CAACCAAAAGGCAATGTTAGAGGACTATGCAGAAAAGAATGGATTTACGGGCATACGCCACTTTACCGATATGTAAAATCGCATTTTGATACAATTCACTCCCTCAAGAAGTGTGTGGAACGCTTGAAATAAAGGCTTTTGGCAGATTTAATAATTTGCCGGAAGCCTTCTCTTTTTATCCTCTGAAACAATGGACAGCCATTGAAATGTAATTTGAACCCCTTCAACCGATTTGAACCCCCTTGCAAGGCAAAATAAAAAAGTATAAATCCCCCAAAAAGAAATCCCGCCGATTCTGAATGTCAGAGAACCAGTGGGATTTTACATTGTTTTCATTAGGTCGAGCAGGAGCCTTTTCTGCTCCCCGGTCAGCGGACTCCATCTGGAAAACAGGATGCGCTGTTCTTCAGTCAGTTGTGACGGCTCATCCCCTTCTGCAAAGAATTGTGCCAGGGTTATGCCGAACGCCCTGCAGACTGCTTCCAGAGTGGGGAGCGTTGGGGCGTTGTTCCTATTAAACATATTCGTTACGGTGGAGTGGGAGAGGTTTGCTTCTTTTGCAAGCCGGTAATCCGTCCACCCGCGTTCTTCCATCAATTTCTTTATGCGTTTCTGCGCATCCATATCATCACCTGCCAATCTGTAACTATTATAATTCCCAAAAGGGTGCTATAATAGTCACGATTAGTAGATAGGAAATATCCCAAAATGGATATATACAGTTATAGTCTGACAGCCGATAGGGAAAGATAATAGAGGAGGCAGATTTTATGGAAGAACATTTATTTGAGAGGCTGGCACGTGAGCGAGGCATCACGGTTGAGGAAATGAGGGAGATTATTTCTGCCCGTATTGAAAAGGGATGGAATGATCCTGATCAGGAGAAAAGGGAGCAGTGGAGGAGAATTCCGTGTGTGGGGGAAATACCCACGCCGGATGAGTGGTTGCGGTATGCCGTTGAAAGACTGCAGGAAGAAGGCAGGGGAGATTTGCTGCGTTGGTATCCGAATCTTTAGAGGCGTGTATTTTAAGATGATGAATATGAAATCAGTGTCATTTTTGCTCTCGGCTCGGCTCCGGGAATACCTCCGGCAGTACGCCCTGCGCATAGCTGATTTCAAAAGTGATTTTGCCGTCCTCCGGTACGTTGAAATGAAAGTCCAGCATTTCAACCTCTTTGAGCATATCCGGCAGGTCAATATTCTTGTACCGCTTTACTTCCTTACCCTCTACCATAAAACATACCGGAACCGCGTCCCTTAATTTAGCTGTGATTTTTCCTGTTTTCATAATGTTTTCCACCTTTCATGTTGTTTATGTTTTTGTACTGGCTGCTTGCCTTGTGAGTGACAGCTTACGCATTTTTGGTGTGAAAGCAAGCCTTTTTCCAAAGAAATTTTTTGGAAATTGGCTCTAAAAATGCAATAAAAAAGAGAAGTCCTTTATTTACAAAAGGACTTCTCAAATACAGATTTAAAAGGTATAAATCAAAGAAGCGAAATTTTCGCCCAGTCGATATTCCCGTCATTGTCCAGATATTCTTCTTCACAATGAACAGCTTCTACAGATGCAAAAAACAACTCATGGGAGCCGGGCTGGAGTGAGGTGGTAACTCTACACTCTATTGCCACAGGGCAGGCGGAGAGCATTGGCGCATTTACCTTCTCACCGTCTGTCCATTCTAAATGCAAGACTTCAAATTTGTCTTCGTCTTTTCCGGATTTGCTTCCAAGGTAGTAATACTCTTTCTCAAATCCCTTTGCAGGCAGGTTGATGATAAATTCGCCGGATTCTTTTATCATGTGATAAGAAAACCGCTCAGGGACGATGCCAACCATTACCATAGCTGGTTCAATGGATACGTTAGAGGCAAAACCGACGGCCAGTGCGTTGTTCCTGCCCTCCCTGTCACGGCAGGATACAATCAGATTTGGGGTGGGTGCGATGCAGCACGCTTTATTTTCTATTGTTTTTTTCATTTTGAACCTCCTGTAATTTTTGAAATTGCTTCTAAATCATGTTGCTATTTCGGGCTTTCTTCCAAGGCAATTTCTCCATTCGGAATTTTTGCGAGAACCTCACAGAGTGTTTTAACCGCTGACTGGAATCTTGGGACATCTTCTGGTTTCAGCTTTTCCATGATTGACTTGAAATAGCCGCCATCTTGTTCCAGAAAATGGTCAATATAAGATAACGCCTGTTCCGTAAGCTGGAGCCTGACAATACGGCGGTCAGAAGGATCGTATACACGTTCAACAAGTTTCTGCTCCACCAGCCGGTCAGCTACTTTTGTCATCTGCTTTTTAGGTGTTTTTGTTGCTTCGGACAGCTCAGACATTTTCATTGGCCTTTTGTACCACCGCAGGGTTTGGATGCAATAATACATTTCCAGACTGATCCCATCGTCCAAAAACTGTTTTAGTGGTTTGGCAATATTATAGTTCCACATAGGGAGCAGAGCTAACAGGTTTTCCTGAAGTGTAAAGCTGTTCAACTTTTATGACCTCCTTTCACGGCCTCTTGACAAAACTTCGATAATCATGTATACTTAAATATAGTCGCTAAAATAGGACTAACAAGAAAAGAGGATTATCCGCTTTTGGTATTATACACGAAAAAACATGAAAATGCAAGAGGAAAGAAGAGTTGATATGCAGGATTCAAAAATTGCAAACATTGAACTGATGGAAAATACACCCATGCCTAAGGCCATTCTGCGGCTTGCAATCCCTACGGTATTCAGTACGGTTATTTCAATCGTTTATAACCTTACGGATACTTATTTCATTGGCCTTTTAGACGACCCTGTCCAGTTAGGCGCCATCTCATTGGCGTTTCCGGTATTTACATTTTTGCAGGCGATAGGGAATATGTTTGGACTTGGCGCACCGTCGTATATATCAAGATGCCTTGGGGCAAGAAAATATGAAGAAGTCCGGAAAACAAGTGCTGTTTCCGTATATGTTACCGCAATCTTGACGGTTTTTCTTACGCTGCTGGTTTCATTTTTTATGGAGCCGATCCTGCGTCTGATTGGAACAAGCGATGATACAGTAGGACCTACAAGAGATTATCTGCGCTTGATCGTGGGATTTTCCATTGTGCTGATTTTGCAGATTATCCTCCCCGCTCTGTTGCGGGCCGAAGGAAAGGCAAAGGAAGCTATGATCGGTATGGTCATCGGAACTGTGCTGAACATTGTTCTTGATCCGGTTTTGATTCTGCTTTTGGATATGGGAGTGGCAGGCGCAGCCTGGGCAACGATCACTGGGAATTTCTGCGCGGTGGTTTTTTACATAATCGTGTATCTGCGGGGAAATACCACATTGTCTATCCGGCTCGCAGATTTTAAGCCAAGTATGCAGATTTTCAAAGAAGTTCTGAAAATCGGGCTCCCCTCCACGGTAGCACAGACGATTAGCAGTGTTGCCGTGATCCTTTTTAACAATGTAGCTGCCGGGTATGGCGATCAAGTGATCACTGCTTATGGTGTGGCTGTAAAAATGATTACGATGGAGTTTATGATCGTCTTTGGTTATGTGCAGGGATATGTACCTTTGGCTGGTTACAACTATGGCTCCGGGGACATCAGGCGGCTGTTAAGCGGTCTAAAATTTACAATGCTTACGGGGACAATCATCTGCCTGTTGTTTTTAATTCCATTTACGGTACTCGCCCCTGCCTATATAGGTGCATTCACTACCAACCGGGAAATTATCGACATAGGGACACAATTCCTGCACGCTCAGGCGTGGGCAGTTCCAATCATCGCAATACAGACTTCTCTGATGTCTACGTTTCAGGCCACCGGACAGGCGGTACGGGCTATGGTTATCAATTTGGGGCGGCAATGCCTGTTTTATCTGCCGTTCCTGTATGTTTCCAATTGTCTGTGGGGAATGTCCGGCATCCTTTATGCACAAATGGCATCCGATTTGGCAACGACTGCACTTGCAATATTATTTGGGATTCCTTTTCTGAAAAAGCTGCTCCGGCAGAGTAAACAGAAATAACATGAAATGATTTAAGGGAGGTGGTTGATCTCCTATAAGGAATAAGAAAAAAAGAATATGTGTTTGTATACAAATATGGGAATGTACGAACCAGAATAAAAGAGGAGGCAAATATGAATTATTTGGACAACATTAACTCGCCACAGGATTTAAAGAAACTTTCAATGGAACAGCTCCCGGAACTTGCTGCGGAAATCCGTCGGACGCTGATTGACAGGATTTCCGCAACCGGAGGACACTTGGGGCCGAATCTTGGCATGGTGGAGGCCACCATTGCACTGCACTATGTGTTTGATTCACCGAAAGATAAGTTTGTATTTGATGTTTCCCATCAGTGCTACACTCACAAGATCCTGACGGGACGCAAGGACGGATTTACCGATCCGGCCCATTTTGGCGATTATTCCGGGTACACCAATCCGGACGAAAGTGAACATGACCTGTTCATGGTAGGTCATACAGCAACGTCTGTCAGTCTTGCCACAGGTCTGGCAAAAGCCCGTGATCTGAATGGTGGGAAAGAGAATATCGTTGCCATTATCGGGGATGGCTCCATGTCTGGCGGTGAGGCATTTGAGGGGTTGAACAATGCCGCTGTGCTGAACAGCAACATGATCATCCTGTTCAATGACAATGAAATGTCTATTGCAGAAAATTTTGGCGGGATGTACCAGAACTTTGCCGAACTGCGCCGGATGAAAGGTAAGGCGGAATGTAACTTCTTCAAATCTTTTGGGTTTGATTATTACTATGTGGAGGATGGCAATGATACCCGGCAGTTGGTTCCGGTATTCCAGAAAGTAAAGGACACCACCCGCCCGACAGTAATCCATATTCACACACTGAAAGGAAAAGGTGTTGAATGGGCAGAAAAGGATAAAGAGGGCGGGCATTATGCGTTCCCGGCAGGTTTTGATATGGCAGCTTTTGCAGGGGCTGAAAGCTATGATTCCATTACTTCGGAGTTTCTGCTGAAAAAAATGGAGAAAGACCCTTCTGTAATTGCCATTTCCCCGGCAACAGCCTTACAGACTGGATTGCCGATGGACTTCCGCAAAAAGGCAGGGCGGCAGTATATTGATGTGGGCATTGCAGAAGAACACGCCGTAGCCTTTGCGTCGGGGCTTGCGAAAAACGGGGCGAAGCCGGTTCTTTTGGCAATCAGTTCCTTTATGCAGCGTACCTATGACCAGCTTATGCAGGATTTGGCATTAAATAGCAGTCCGGCAACGATATTGGTGTTTTTAGGGAACCTTTCTCCGGGGGATGCAACCCATTGTGGTATTTTTGATATTTCCATGATGAGCAATATTCCCGGTCTTGTCTGCCTTGCCCCGGCTACAAAGGAAGAATATCTTGCCATGCTGGACTGGTCGATTGAACAGACTTCGGTTCCGGTGGTAATCCGTGTTCCGAGTGCAGTGGTATCCTGCGAAAATACAGCGGGGCTTACTGAAGCAGATTTTTATAGGTATCAGACAGTGGAAAAAGGAAGTCGTGTGGCGCTCATGGGACTCGGTAACTTTTTCGGTCTGGCGGGGCAGGTCAAAGAGCTGCTGAAAGAAAGGACTGGAATTGAGGCAACGGTTATCAATCCCCGTATTTATTCAGCATTGGATCATGAGATGCTGGAAAGTCTGAAAACAGACCACAGAGTAGTAGTTACATTAGAGGACGGTTCTGTATCCGGGGGCTTTGGTGAGAAGATTGCCCGTTTCTATGGAAACTCGGATATGCGGGTATTGAATTTTGGCGGCGAAAAAATGTTCACTGACCGGATGCCGATGGAGGAACAGTATGCGAGGTTCCATTTAACGCCCGAACTGATCGTGGAGGATATTCAAAGATGCATGGAGGGATAAGGTAATGAAAAATCTTGGGTTTGGTCTGATGCGTCTGCCACTGCAGGATATGGCGGATCAAAAGTCGATTGACTACGAAATCCTGAATCAGATGGTCGATTTGTTTATGGAAAAGGGCTTCACTTATTTTGACACAGGGTATCCTTACCATATGGGCATGAGCGAAGTGGCTTTCCGTGAAGCGGTTGTCAAACGTTATCCGAGGGATTGTTTCACAATTACAGATAAAATGCCGCTTATGAATATTAAAGAGGCGAAGCAATACCCGGAAATTTTTGCGGAACAATTAGAACGCTGTGGTGTCGATTATTTTGATGCCCGTGTTATAAT
>DLAA01000153.1 GCA_002493835.1 Lachnospiraceae bacterium UBA7060
GATATCCATTTTGCAGATGTGTAAACGATGCAAAATCACCATTTGGATATCCGAATCCAGTGCTTGATATTCTACCAAATACCTTAAACAAAGAGGGCAACAAGTCCAGAAACATATTTCCTGATTTCTTTGGACAGTTCCTAAAATCGCCATTTCCCCGGCTTATTGCCCTGTCTGCTAAAACTGCTCTTATTTCTGCCATTTTTTCCTCAAAACAAATCCTCTAGTACATCCAGCACATCTTCACTGATTTTTGGCAGATGCGCGTCCTCTTTGTCTGCTACTTTCTTCATTTCTATCGTAGGCAATGTGATTTGTCCCTGTAACAGATTCCCTATCTCGCTTCTGAAACGCTCCCAATAGTTTTCGGACATCTCGGCTTTATCCTCTGCATCTGCATTTTCAAAGTAACGGATTAGCGACTTGATAATGATTTTTGAGTATGACTTTTCAACCGACTTATCCATTGTCTGCATATAATCCCATGCTTTCCTATGTTCCTCTTTATCGAGATTGAAGCGGATATTGATATTCTTTATCATGACGCCTTTCCTCTGCTCTGTGTCCGTTTCAAGGTCTGCAACGCCAATACCTCATACCCTTTTGCCGTTGCACAAATATCCTGAATAATCACTACTCTGTCCGCATCATACTCCGCAAAATTCTTTATCAAACAGCTGCCACCACCTATTACATACAGTTTCATCAGATCGGGATTATAGCCATATTCCCGCAGTTTACTGAATACCTGTTTTACATAATCCTTTGCCACTTCTGAAACTGCCTGTATGTACCGTTCGGGAATATCCGCCGTTCCTTTGCGGAATATTTCCTCAATAATATGATCCGGAACCTCGCACTGACAGTTTCGCATAACCTCATTTCTTGCTTTTTTCATACACTGATACACGCCAAACTGCTCGGTAAAGATTTTGCCCGCTAAAGGCTTTCCATTCTGCATAAATGCCACATTCATTGTTCCATTGCCGATATCTGCCAGCACGGTATTCCCTCTGATATCTCCATCATAATTGATAAATGCGGCATACCCCTGTGGATGAATGGACGCATCCGCAATAACCACGTGATAGGATTCTCCGTTATACTTGAAATGTACATCCTTCTCACACAGCAGATATTCCCGAAAACTTTCTTTCCGTTCCTTTACCCAAAACAGCGGCACTCCGGCTGCTAAATGAAGAATTGCCTCATTTTTTCCTCTGAATTTGAGTTCCTCTGCAACAGCCGCAAGCGTTAAAATCCAATAATCCTCATCATTGATTTTCTGTACTTGAAACTCCTTATGCCCGCCGCCGATTCCGTATTCTTTTCCTTTGTACTCTAATGCGTTTGCTCCCAACTGCACCTCTTTTTCCACGCTGGCAGCAAAAATTCTGTGTGCCGTTTTCATGTTGCCATATCCATGATCCACGCCTAAAATCAATTTCCCGTTGTAATATAATTCCTGCATGATAAATTCCTCCAATTTTTAAAATTTCTAGCTACAATACAAGATTGCTGTCTATACCTCGTTTCTGCCATTCCCGTATTCATAATAATTCACTTCCGCACTGTAATAATTACTGATTGTGTTTGGCGCATTATAAAGTGCTGTCAGCAGATATGCCTTGATATTCGCTATATGAGTGGTAGTCTTTTCCATGCTGTCTAAGACATAACGGATATGCCCTGAATCAAGCTTTAGAAATTTCCCTTTGACTAACTCATATGGATAATCTGCACCACCGATACGGATACTTTTTCTATGTACTGCTACCACATCAATAATGATTTTTATCAGCTCGTCCAGCAATTCGTACTGATATTTCATATCTGCTTTCAGAATTTCATAATCTATATTTTCTTTCACAATCTGCGTATAAATCTCTATCATATCCATCTGATCCGTATCTGCTTCTCCCTGATTGATGGATAGATAATCTTTATTAGTATTCTCTATAGTATTCTTTGTATTTGTCTCCCCTTTCAGGGAGATACCTGTCACCTTTGAAGTAGTACCCTCCCTCTTTTCAAGGATACCCCTCTCTCCTTCTACAGATAGAGGTATCTCCTTTGGCGGGGAGAGTGTATTTTCCTCAATCTCTTCCGGAAATGTTACTTCATACAGCCTTTGGGGAATTAATTCAATAAACAGCACATTATTCAAAATCTGTCCCCTTACTTGGATTGTTTTGAAGATACGTTTGATAATTCCCATTTTCTCAAGAGCTTTTACCGCCTCTGTTGCCTGCTTCTTTGACAATCCGAAAGTGTCTGCCATCTGATCATAGCTACGCTGTAGGTAATCATCACGGAACTTCTTTTTCATACCAATTAACTGTCCGCTTTCCTCATCCCGTTCTTCTTTTGGTCGATACCAATATACGATATCAGCTAAAATGTGAATCGCGTTATTATGTGGCGCACCATTCGGGTATCTGATTGTCTTAAACCATACCATAGGAATTACATTTCCTGTAAAATTCATGGTTCCAACTTCATCCACAATGGGATTTCCCGTTGAATACCGAAAAGTCTTTTTATATCCCATCCTTTCCCTCTTTTCGCAATTTGATATTTACTTCAAAGAGAGCCTTTGTTATACTGAATTTGCAGTGTAAGTATAGTAAGGCTCTGCTTTGCTTACTCCGAAATGCCCTTGTTACCAGCAGGGGCATTTTCTTTTATTCCTGCCATCTTGTCCAGCATATCCGCCACCTTTTCCTGCTCTGACGGATATAAATGCCCGTAAGTATTCAATGTGATCCGGATATCCTTATGTCCAAGACGTTCTTTAATAATCATGGGCTGAACCCCAAGATGTATGAGATAGGCGCAGCTTGAATGTCTTAGGTCGTGGACACGGATATATTTGACTCCCGCTTTATCTGCATGGCGTTTCATCACATGCTGTACCGCCTCCGGCACAACTGCAAAAATCCTTTCATCTGCGGGTAGCTTATACATAGATGCCATATATGCTTTTAACTCTTCCGCCAGAAATTCAGGAATAATCACCGTTCGCACAGATTCCCTTGTTTTAGGTTCCGTAATCTCGTCTTTTCCCTTGTGTCGGAAGTATGTCTTAGTAATTGATATTCTTTTGTTTACTGTATCAATATCCGATGCTGTGAGCGCTAGGGCTTCGCCAATCCTACAGCCACTGTAAAACAGCAGATCAAACAAGACATGATATTTGCTCCCATCTTCAAAGGTGTTTATAAAACAATTAAATTCATCTAATGTCCAAAATTGTAACTGCTTTTTATCTGCATCTGCTCTGCCCATTCGTTTTACCTTTGTGCATGGATTATCTTTTAAGTTGTAAATCTTTGTTGCGTGGGTAAATAATGCCGTCATCTGATTTTGGAGCATCCGCTGGTAGGTTTCCTTAAACCCTTTGGAGCGGATTTCGTTCTGCCACTGGATAATATCTGATGGTGTAATGCCATCCATAGCCTTATTACCTAACAACGGAATAATGTGATGTTCAATCATATAACGCTTATTCCGAATCGTGCGCTGTTTCAATTCGCCATCTTTATCCCTGAAATATACCTCCACGAAATCTGCCAGCTTCATGTTCATATCTGTTTTTGAAGCTAACAGTGTATTGCGCTCCCATTCCAAGGCTTCTTTTTTACTTGCGAATCCCCGCTTTTTCTTATGCTTTTTCTTGCCCTGCCAGTCCTCCACCCATATCTGTGAAGTCCATGTGCCTTTTTCCGTATCTTTGGATACTGCCATTCTTCAATCACTCCCTTCTTTATACGATATTTCTTTTTCCGAAGTAAAATCTTTCACTCCAATATGTACGTGGCACTTTTGCCTGTACCGTCATATATCCGGCAGCCGCCAATTCCTCATTGAGCTGACGGATAATGCGATACCCCTTCTGTTTTGACACGCCCAGTTCCTGCGCGACATCATCAACAGTCATCATATAGTTTGTCTTTTCCATGTCAGTTCTCCTTTCGCATTACATTTTCTCCAATTACGCATTTCGTATTTAGATTAATCTTATATTATTACTCATTGCGTATTTT
>DLAA01000159.1 GCA_002493835.1 Lachnospiraceae bacterium UBA7060
AAATAAGGCTGCTTTTTGCTCTTGATTGCGGCAAGGGCACACTGTACCATCATCGGTTTCAGGTAATCGCCTGCTTTGGCAATCCGGACAGATTTTTTCTTGCCGGCTGATTCATTATTAGCAGGAGAAAGCCCACACCAGGAACATAGGTGTTTTGCATCGTCAAAGATGTCCATATCAACGCCTGTTTCTGCAAGAATAATAGTGGAGCTCAACTCGGTCATACCGGGCATGGAACTGACAAATCCAACAAACTCATAATAGGGTTTTATACGGACGTAAAGTTCAACTTCAGTCTGGGTGATCATGCCATCAAGATAATCCAGATGGGCGCGGGCAAGTTCTAACTTTTTCGCCTGATCCGTTTCAATGTTGTAACCTTTAAGGGCTTCGATGATTTCATCGGATTTGGCTCGCGCGCCTTTCTTTATCAACTTGCGGACAGCTTTCTCATCAATGGAATCAGCGGTATGCTCCAGCAGATAAGACATGATTTCGGCTGCAGTCCGGCCGAAAGGGTCAGAAAGCACGCTGGCAATGCCGACATTAGAAACCGTCATGCAGTTCTGGATGCGATTCTTTTCAGAAGATTTCATGCAGACCAGCTTAAAACGGTATCTTGCAATTTCACGAAGCTGGCGGAAATCTTTTGGTGGAATAAAGGAGCATCTGACAAGGTCAAATTTGTAGAGATCGGCAATCCATTTGGAATCCTTTTTGTCGGTTTTCTTACCTTTGATAGCTTTGACGTATTTGGGATGTGTAAGGCACACAACCATGTCATTTTCGAGGTAATTAAAAATAGGAATCCAATACTTTCCGGTGGATTCCATGCAGACATGATAACAATGATTTTCGATAAGCCAGTTGTGAAACCTTTGAATATCCGAGTTGATGGTTGAAAAGGATTTTTGGTTATATTGGGATATTCCGTCAGAATTGGTAGTTACGATGGTTGCAACGATAACATTTTTGTGGACGTCAAGCCCACAGCAGATGGAGTATTTTAACTTCATCATAAGTATCACCACCTTAATAAAAAGGAATAGCAGCAGTGACTGTCATCCTGCGACTAAATAAACATGGTTTATTACCAATGATAAGAGTCCGGGCTCAAAAGCCCACTTGTTTGTGCTTGAAAAGATGACGGCACATATAACTATATGGGGTCGAAAATAAATTCGCCACTCCTCCTTCCGTGCTCTGTAGTGTATTGCTATTCCATAGAAGAATTATAAGACAAAAAGAGGAGGGGCACAACATTTTTCATAACTTGTTTGTGCCTTGAGCGAAGCGAAAGGAATGATAAAAACTATGGAGAAGGAATATAGCATGGAAAGTGCAGAGAACAGGGAACATTTATCAGCACAGGAGCCTCCCCCAAAACTTACCGTCATCCTGCCATCCCTAAACGTGGCAGTTTATATCAGGGAATGCATCGAGAGTGTGATGAACCAGACATTGACGGATATCGAAATTTTATGCATCGATGCTGGCTCCACCGATGGCACCTATGAGATATTGCAGGAATATGCGGCGAAAGACAGACGCATTCGTCTGATCCACTCAGAGAAAAAAAGCTACGGCTATCAGATGAACCTTGGTATGGATGAGGCGCGGGGAGAATACATAGGAATCGTGGAGACAGATGACAGTATAGAGCCGGATATGTTCGAAGTTTTATACCGGACGGCGGTTGAACATGACCTTGATTATGTGAAGGCAGGGCTCTATACCATGGTTACGCCTTACGAGGGAGAGCGGTATCTTCTGGAGAACCCGTTAGGAGATACGGGAAAGATTATTTCTTCCGAATACTTCATGGGAAAAAACCTCTCGCCGGATATTTATATCTGGAACGGAATTTATAAACGGTCTTTTTTGCAGGAATTTGATATCCGCTTAAATGAAAGTCCGGGGGCTGCTTTTCAAGACTGCGGGTTTCGTTATCTGGCAGATATGAATCTCAGAAGAGGCATGTTTCTCGACAGATTGTTTTACCATTACCGGCGGGATAATGCGGCGGCGTCCACTTATCATCCGCATTTTGCCAGTTACAATCTGGCAGAGTGCCGATACATCCGGGGACGGATGGAGCGTGACGGTATCAAGGACAGGGCCAGGAGAGCTTTTATAGCCAGAGAAACGGTAATGATGGCACTATCTCCTTATACCACTTATAGAGAACACAGTCAGCCTACGGAGGAGATTCGCCGGGCGCTCGATGAGTTCCGGCGGATTATGATGGATGACCGTGAAGAGGGGCTTTTGAAACAGGAGGAAATGCTTCTGCCGCACTGGATTGAGATGCGTCTGTTTACAGAGAACCCGGGGGCCTATGAGGCCTACATCGGAATTAAGGCGGAAACGGATTATGATATCTATGATAATTTTGTCCAGGCAATGGCAAAGAAAAAGCAGCTTGTTTTGTTTTGTACCGGAAAGGCGGCGAAATTTGCGCTGTGCCTTTTGCGGATGAATCGTCTGGAGAATATAGCGGCCCTGTGTGATAATAACAGCGGGAAATGGGGCAGCAGTTATTATGGGCATGAAATTTTGCCGCCCGAAGAGGTTTTCAGGCGGTATCCGGAGGCACATTATCTGGTTACAAAATTAGTAAATGCGGAGGAAATCGTACAGCAGTTGTTGGACAGCGGGATTGGGGAAGAGAGGATATCTTTATACCAGCTGCCGCTCAATGCGTTTGGCTGTACGAATCTGTTTATGCGGACAAAGGATAGGAATTGCGTTTGACGACTAATCCTAAAACTGTCAAAGATAGTACTGAACATTGAAAAAAGAATAAAATATGCGAGAATACACAGGATATAAAATCGAGTTAAGATTTGTCTTGTGATAGATAGGAAAAGACGCTATAATACGCTTAAAGAAAGCGAGAGGTGGTGTGGGATATGTCAATATTACAGGAACAAGCCGTTCAGATGATATGTGGATTGTCAGATGATAATGTTAGTTTTCTGATTGAGATTATCAGACGGCTTATGCCTGAACAAGCAGGCAGTGAAGATGAAAAGCTTCAAGCGTTCCGTAGACTGGATGCTGCGCGCGCTGAAATTAAGCAGTATCTACCTGATGACTTTGATCCTGATAAGGAGTTAGAGGAGGCGCGGGAAGAGCGATATGGTCATTTTAGTTGATACCAATGTAATCATTGATTTTCTCATGACAAGGGAGCCGTTTTATAGGGCTTCATCTGAGATCATGAAAAAATGTGCAGATGGAGAGTTGACTGGTTATATTGCTTTTCATTCCATTCCTAATCTTTGGTATATATTGCGAAAAGTTCCTGAAGAAAGACGAAGGGGATGGATGGCCGATGTCTGTAGCTTTTTAGAAAATTTTCTTAAAATGATATAAGAAAAGAATGGATTGTTTATAAAAGTCGAGCAGCATGTTTTATTCAAGATATGAAAAGAATAAAATATGCTGCTTTTGTATTTGCAGGTGAAAGTATAGGAGTCATAGTCATGATGTAATAAGAACGGATATGGTGAAAGTAAAATGATAGCGAAGGATGTTCAGAATATATTCAATTAAGCAGAAATCGTAATGCAAAATGCAGAAAATAAGTATCAGAGAAAGGCAGATGATAGAAGATGACACCACAACAACGGCTAAGGGAACTTCCTAAGGCGATGATCAAATGGTATGAGATAGCCAAGGAAAGCAAAATCGGCTGTATTGTAAATGAAGACGGAAACAGCAGTCTGATGGTGGAGGCGTTGGAAGAGAAGGGCCTGCAGGTAGACCGTCTGGGACTACATAAACTGGAAAAGACGAAAATGGCGACGGGAGTAGAACAGGAACAGGCCGGCTATGACATCATCGTCGCTGTCGACATCTTGGAATATGCCAGGGATGCGGCGGACTTGCTTTGTTGTGTCAGGAGCCTTTTAAAGCCGGCAGGTAAACTCCTGCTGGCGGCGGACAACCGCCTGGGCATCCGGTATTTCTGCGGGGATCAGGATTTTTTTACTCTAAAAAATTATGACAGCATAGAAAACTACAGACATCTTCTTCCCTGGGAGCGGGAGTCCATGAAGGGCAGGGCATATGCGAAGGCGGAACTGAGAGGTTTTCTTGAAAAAGCAGGATTTTTAAACCACCGTTTTTTCTCTGTCTTTCCGCGGATCGAGAATCCACAGCTTCTTCTTGCAGAGGATTATGAGCCGAATGAAGCGCTGGATATCCGGATATTTCCGGAGTACAACAGTCCCGATACGGTGTTTCTTATGGAGGAGGAACTGTATCCGTCATTGATGGAGAATCAAATGCTCCACACGATGGCGAATGGCTTTTTTGTGGAGTGTCCGTTAGAGGCAGCGTTTTGTCCGGTAAATCAGGTGACGCTCTCCGCTGAGAGAGGAGCGGAAAATGCGATGGCAACGATTCTGCGCAGGGATGGCTTAGTAGAGAAGCGTGCATTGTATCCGGAAGGGCAGGAGAAACTGCAGACACTTTTGGAAAATAATCAGTATCTGAAAGCGCATGGAGTACGGATGATTGATGCAAAGGTGGAGAGGGATGCTTTTGTGATGCCGTATGTATCAGGAATTCCGGCAAACGATTATTTCCGTACGCTGTTTGTGCAGGATAAGACGGCATTTTTAGAGAAATTGGATGGGTTCTGGCAAATCATCTTACACTCCTCCGAGCCGGCGCGGTTTGATGAGATCAACTGGGAACAGTTTGAACCGGGATGGGAGAAACGGAAAAAAGACGATCCCAATCGGGATAAGTGGAAAAAAATCGCAGAAGGAACCCCAAAGGAGCGGGAGAATCTGGGCGTGATTTTGAAGAGGGGATATCTGGATCTGGTATCTTTAAACTGCTTTTACATAGAGGATGCGTTTGTCTTTTATGACCAGGAACTTTATCTGGAAAACGTACCGGCGAAAGCCATTATGCTCAGGACGATAGAGTTTATCTACAAATTTAATGACCAGCTTGACGAAGTGATGCCGAGAAAGGAGCTTTTTGAACGGTACGGGATCTGGGAGTATCGGGACCTGTTTTATAAATTCATCAGCCGTTTTCTCTGCATCCTGCGGGATGACGACGGGCTTTCCGACTATTTTAAGGAGGGCAGGCGTGATTATGGGACCGTCATGGACAATCGTAAGCGGATTAACTATTCCGGGGAAGAATACACCATGATTTTTAAAGATATTTTCCATCACATGAAGGGGCGCAGACTTTATCTTTTCGGTTCTGGAAAGTATGCCCAATATTTCCGGGAAAAGTACGGGGAGATTTATCCGGCAAGCGGGTATCTGGACAATGATAAAAGCCGTCAGGGGACGGTGGTGGACGGTCTGCCTGTGCTGGCGCCGGAAGCCCTTAAAAAGATGAATCCGGCAGAATATAAAGTGATGATCTGTATCCGGGATTATATGCCGGTGGTGCGGCAGCTGCACCGGGCGGGAATTCCGAATTATAGTGTGTATCATCCGTATACCATTTATCGGGATGGGGCCGATTTTCATCAGAATGGAACGGAAGGGGCCCAGCCGGAAGGAGATCCGGATGTCCGCAAAAAAGGAAACCGCGACAAAAAATATAACGTCGGCTATGTGGCAGGGGTATTTGACCTGTTTCATATCGGTCACCTGAATCTGCTCAGGCGGGCCAAGGAACAGTGCAATTATCTGATTGTGGGAGTGGTTACGGACGAGGGGGTGATCCGGCATAAGAAATCAAACCCGAAAATACCGTTTGAGGAGCGGATTGAAATTGTCCGAGCCTGCCGCTATGTGGACCAGGCGGTAGAAATACCGATTGATAAAGGGGACACAGATGAGGCGTACCGTCAGTATCGGTTTGATGTTCAGTTTTCGGGAAGCGACTATGCGGATGATCCGAAGTGGATGGCTAAAAGGGATTTCCTGCAGAGGCATGGCGCGGATCTGGTGTTCTTTCCCTATACAGAGGGGATCAGTACGACGCAGCTTAAGGATCTGGTAGGAGAAGAGGAGAAAACGGATGCGGAGGATCAAAGTCAAAACAGTAGACTTTAATTTTGCCAGGGAAAGTGAGCAGAATCACTTTATTGTACAGGCATTACGGAAAAAATACGAGGTGGAAATTTCCGATGAACCGGATTTACTGATTTATTCGGTATGGGGAAAAGAACATCTAAACTATGATTGTACCAAGTTGTTTTATACCTCGGAGCCGTTCAGCCCCAATTTCAATGAGTGTGATTATGCCATTGGATTTGATCCCCTGCAGTTTGGGGAGCGTTATATGCGTCTGCCGTTATATGCGATGGAGATCACCGATTCCATACAGGACAGGAGTCAGTTTGCAAAAGATGATATGGACGCCAGAAAATTTTGCAATTTCATATATTCCAATGAGTTTTCAGGGAACGGGGCATTTCTCAGGAAGGATTTTTGCAGGAAACTAATGGCGTATAAAAAGGTGGATTGTCCGGGCATGGTATTGAATAATATGGCTTCAGATCTGCTCCCTACCCGATGGTGCAGTGATTGGTATCAGGGGAAAATACGATTCCTCAAAGATTATAAATTTACGATTGCGTTTGAAAATACGCTGATGGACGGTTATACAACGGAGAAGCTGATCCAGCCTCTTCGGGCGGGGTCAATCCCCATATATTATGGGAATCCGAAGGCGGCGGAGGAATTTTGTCAGGATGCGTTTATAGACTGCAATCGGTTTGACAATGATTTCGATGCGGTTATAGAAGAAGTAAAACGGATTGATGCGGACGCAGAACTGGCAAAGTACATGGTAATGCAAAGTCCGATGCGGCCCGGCTATGATTTTGCATGGGAAGAAAGGCTGCTTGATTTCCTGACAGAGATGATAGAGAAGGGGAGAAGGAAATACGACCATATGGTGTGGAAAAAGAGTCATTTTGATATAGACAGGCCGGATACGCTGAATTATGAAATGTATCAAAAGGGATTAATCAAAGAATTGCGCGGGTGGAAAGAAATAGCCATTTATGGGAAAGGGAATTTTGCTTTAAAAATAAAAGAATTTATGGATATATGGGGTATTGATACCGCTTCTGTCTGCCTGGTGACGAGAGCCTGTGATGCAGGTGAAACATTTATGGGACTTTCTGTGACTGCCATAGATGACTGGCAGCCTGAGACGGACACGCCGTTGATTCTGATTGCCGTGAGGGAGAACGGGCAGGAAGAACTGATCGGCCGTTTAAGAGACAAGGGATATCGGTATTTTCTATCTGTCAATGATTTTTTGGTGGATGTGATGGAAAGAAGGAACAGTTCGTCCTTATAATATTTCAACATGACAGGGAAGCCGAAGGCTGAACGGCTGCGGAAAGAACGGGGCAGATGGGAGGAAACGGTAATGGCAGTATCGCTGTTGTATAAAAATCTGTATGAGATGATGGATGGAGAAATTGCCAAGGGAAAGAAAATCGCGATTTTTCCGTTGGGAAGGGTCGGCATGCTGGCACGTTACATTTTGGAGAACAGATGCCATGCCAGGGGTATTTATATTGATCAAAATCTTTGCAGGAGCAATCCGGATGTTATCGGCCTGGAAAAATATAAGGAGATGGATAACAAATCCTTCTCCTTGATTCTTGCAACGAATGATGTCCTGCTTAATCAGACACTTATGCAGAACCTGGGTGAAGCGGGCCTGCAGGCGGATATTTTGAATATGATGGATCATTATGACAGCTGTGTGGAAGAACATATGCAAAGGATCCGACGCTTGTGCCGTGTGAAAAGGGTAAAGGGTTTTTCGTTGACGAGGATTGGTCCGAAGCATGATGGCGGCTATGTAATGATAGATGATTTTGCGGAAAGAAGTGTGGCATATAGTATTGGAATTGCGTCAGAAATCGGATGGGATATGGGTATGATAGAAAAAGGGTTTCAGATATACTGCTTTGATCATACGATTGAGCAACTCCCGATGGAAAACCCGGACTTGCACTTTATGAAGATTGGGCTGGGAGGAATGACACAGATTGGAGAAGGGCTGTGTACGCTGGATACGATGCTGGAACTAAATGGTCATAAGGAAAACAATAAAATGATTTTAAAGATTGACATCGAGGGCGCTGAATGGGATTTTTTAGAGGAAATATCACAGGATGTCCTAAGCAAGTTTTCCCAGATTACGATGGAGCTGCATAATCTGCTGAATGAAGATTATTATGAGAAAATTGTCAGAGGGCTGGAAAAGATAAATGCCACGCATCAATCTGTCTGGGTGCATGCGAATTGTGCCGGCGGGGTGCGCAGATATGGTACGGTGACTATGCCGGATCTTCTGGAAATAACTTTTGCAAACAGAAATGAATATGATTTTGCTCCGTGTGAATATCATTGTCCATCCCTGCTGGATTATCCCAATATAGGGGAAAAGGACATCATTTTGGATGGCTGGGGAAGTGAGGCGGTCTCATGAAAAAAGTATGCGCAATGGCAGGAATCATTTTTAATCCAGAGAAACCTGGACAAAGCATTCACGAATTGAAGTCGGCAGGCATGGAGGAAGTGATGTTTGACTTTGGCATTTTCGCCTCGGTGGAATGGATCCTGCGTGAAAGACAGCAGGAAAAAAGTAAATGGAAACCACAGCGGACGAAGGAATTCTATCAAAAGGTGGCAGCCCAATTTTTGTCCCATGATTTTATGCCGACCATTGCCAGGCTGCCGTTTATGGATGTGAGCGTGCGTATGCAGGATATATTTTCTAATCGTAAGAGAACGTATTCCGATCCTTCGAGTCCGCAAAGAGAATCCCACAATCAGGACTGTGCAATTTTGGCTCAGGAATTGATTGATTTAACCATGCAGGTCAATAAAGACTGCATCCGTGCCTGTGAGGAAATCGGATGTGAGAATATCATCGTGCAGCCTTTGTCTGTGGGACTGGAGAGGGGACAGGAGTGGGAGGGAAATAAAGCGTTTTTGCAGGAGCTGGCGTCCTGCTGCAAGAAGGAAGGGACCAGATTGTTATTGTGCAATCAGTGTTACGACAAGAACGGACATTTGATACGCGGTGTATGTTCGGATGGAGAGCAGGCGGCTTCCTGGATAGATGCCCTGAATAAAGAAGCGGGCATGGAACGTTTCGGATTCTGCCTTGATATTGGGGTCTGTAATCTCTGCGGGCAGAATATCCAGCGTATGACCTCGGCATTAGATCATCGGATCCAAGCGGTAATTTTGACGGAGAATGACGGACAAAAAAATGCGAAGCTGCTTCCTTTTACCAGCGCATATGGACGCAGGTCTACCCTGGACTGGCTGAGTGTGTTAAGAGGGCTCAGAGAGATTTCCTATGATGGATATCTGATTCTAGAGACTGTGGATACTACAGTTGCTTTTTCACCGCTGTTACAGCCATATTTGTTTCCGGTATACAAAGCGGTGCTTGATTATTTTGAGATGCAGATTCAGATAGAGAGGGATTTGAAAAAGTATGAGCATATCGCGCTGTTTGGTGCAGGTAATATGTGCCGGAATTATATGAAATGTTATGGTGAAAAGTATCCGCCGCTCTTTACCTGCGACAATAATCCGAAACTCTGGGGTACAGAGTTTGAAGGGCTGAAGATTAAGAGTCCTGAAGCATTAAGGAATCTGCCGCAGGACTGCGGTGTGATCATCTGTAATATTTTTTACCGGGAGATAGAGGCGCAGCTGCGTTCGATGGGGATTACAAATATCGGATATTTTAATGATGAATATATGCCGTCTTTCTATTTTGACAGATTGAAACGGGAGGAAGATTCTGAGGAGAACGATTTTTCAAAGAAGGAGCAGAAGTAAGAGATGGGAGAAAGCAGGATGCTGCAGGTTGGAGTGCAGACAAAAAACGTGGTAGAGGATAAATGCCCAGAGGAAGGGTTTGCCTTGTTAAAACGTGCAGGGTTTTCCTGTGCAGATTTTAGTTTGAACAGTTATTTGTTAAATACCTCCCTTTACCAGTCCGAGGTAAATTCTTTTTTTGATCGATCCGTTCAGGAACTGGAGACTTTCTTTATACCCCACAAAGAGGGAGCCAGGGCAGCCGGGATTCAGATCAACCAGATGCATATGCCGTATCCGGTCTACATACCTTCCGGGACAAAAGAAGTGAATGCGTACCTGTGGAACAACGTGGCACCCAAGAGCATGAGTGTGTGTGCTTTCTTAGAATGTCCTTATATTGTCATACATGGCTTTAAACTCGCTTATTTTCTTGGCTCTGAGGAGAAAGAATGGGCGCAGACAGAGGCCTTTCTTGATTCTATTGCGCCCATGGCAAAGGAGATGGGGATTACCATATGTATTGAAAATTTATATGACGGCATTGCAGGGCATCTCGTGGAGGGACCATGTTGTGATGCAGGGAGGGCAGTAGAACGAATAGAACGCATGAATGACAAATATCATGCGGAGGTTCTGGGCTTTTGTTTTGATACTGGACATGCGAATCTGGCGGGAGTTGATATGGAAAATTTTATAACGGCACTTGGCAGTCATTTAAAAGTATTACATATCCATGATAACGACGGCATTTCAGATCTGCACCAGATACCGTTTACTTTTACAAAGACCAGGGAGAATAAATCCTCCACCGATTGGGACGGCTTTATCAGAGGATTACAGAAGATAAAATTCCGCGGGACACTCAGCTTTGAAACAGCGCCGGTACTCTCAACATTTCCGGATGTGATGAAGTTTGATACGCTGGCGTTTATAGCAAGGATTGGGGAATATTTTTCTTACTGCGTTTATCGAGATGGCAGCCCCAGGCTTTGATTTCTTTTCTCAAGCTGTGGGCACAAGTTCCTCCTTTTTGATAAGAACTGTCATGTTTCTATTCCTATCAAAAAGGAGGTGTTTTTTCGGGAATTGTCTATTTTTGTCTGCTGTCAATGTAATCCACAAGCAGTTTAACAGTTCCGTCGATGCCCAGCCGGCTGCTGTTCAGGGAAATATCGTAATTTCTGCAATCGCCCCATTTTTTGACGCAAAAACTGTTGTGGTAGCGTCTGCGCAGGATATCTTTTTCGCGAATCTTTTTGACAGCCTGACTTTCCGTCAGGTGGTACAGTCTCATGATCCGTTCAATCCGCTTGTCGCGGTCGCCGAGAATAAATATGGATACCATACAGTCATACTGTTTCAATATGGTCTCACTGCACCGCCCAACAATCACAAAAGACTCTCCGGCATCCGCCTTATCCCGCAGGAAGTCAAACTGAAGATAGAGCAGATTTTCTTCAGGGGAATTGCTCAAGCCTCTCACAGTCCTTGAAGACAACGGATTTTTATGTTTCTCGTCCAGCTCTTTTAGATGATCCATATTTACGTTTTTCTTTGCTGCGATCTCATCGAGAAGATTGTGGTCAAACAGTTGGATGCCATAATGTTTTGACAGTTTCTCGGCGATTTCATGACCGCCGCTTCCATACTCTCTTCCAACGGAAATAATCAGTTGCTTTTCCATCCGTTCCACCTCCCTTTACAGATACCGAAAATAAATGAAAAGCATTGCAATCAGGACAACCATCACAGTTGCCGGCACCATTTTTTTACAGTAAAGGCCCCATTTTATCACGTAACCTTCCCTCGATGCGGTCGCGATACCAACGACATTTGCCGATGCGCCTATGGGTGTGGCGCTTCCGCCGATATCCGTCCCCATCGCAAGTGTCCAGGCGAGCATGGACAGATCGACGCCATATGCAGCGGACAGGCTCTTGATAATGGGTATCATCGTCGTAGCAAATGGAATGTTGTCAACAAATGCACTTACAATCGCTGACAGCCATATGATAATAGCGATCATAACCATCACATTACCGCCGCTGATCCGACCGATAAACGCAGCCATGATCTCAAGTATTCCGGTCTGTTCCAATCCGCCGATCACGACGAACAGACCGATAAAAAACAGCAGTGTCTTATAATCCACTTTCTTTAATAAATCGACGGCATACTTCCACGAAGTGAGCAGGGTGGCAGCGGCGACAAGGCATCCGATCGTGGAAACGGTAAGCCCTGTCTGCGCATGGGTCACAAGCAGAGCGATTGCGGCGGCAAAGATCACACAGCTTACCGCAAATCCCTTTTTGTCTGTGATCGTGGACTCCGGTGTCGGCAGACTGCTGTAATCCACTGATTTTGACATGTCTGCTTTGAGATCTTTTCGGAAAATTAGGTAAAAGTAGAATAGTACGGCAACCAGGCTGACAGCGGCAGTCACACCGGTATTGGTCACAAAGTCTGTAAAGGAATATCCCAGCGAGGTGCCGATGATAATATTGGGAGGGTCCCCGCACATAGTAGCCGAACCTCCGAGATTTGCACAGAAAATCTCGGATAAAATCATGGGAATTGGATTGAATTTCAAAAGCTGCGAAAGTTCAATCGTTATTGCGGCCAAAAACAAAATCACCGTAATGCTGTCTATAAACATGGCAAGTATGGTCGACAAAATCATAAATGTGATAAACAGCGGTATCACCTGGTATTTTACGAGCCTGGCGATGCGCATACAGAGCCATCTGAAAAAGCCGACGCGTGCCATTCCCTCTACCATGACCATCATACCAAAGATAAATAGAATCGTCTCCCAGTTGATGCCGGTGCTGCTTCCCGACGTCTCACCGGACAGATACCAAAATTCTATCGTAAAGATGCTTTTGAGATTAATCGTCTCCAGTATTGCCGTCATGCTGTGCATTCCCAAACCGAAGACAAAAACAATCGTCAATAGCGCACAAATCAGCGAAACAACGTGTCTTTCCACAATTTCGGACACAATAAAAACAAACATTGCAATAAAAATGATTATTGCAACAATCTGTGCCAACATAGATATCCCTTCTTTCTAAAACTGTTAGTGTTATTTTGAGCTTATATAAACAGTTTTAGAGTTGTTTTTTTCCGTCTGATTGGTGTATATATGCCGTAAGAAGTTCATTTTGCGTCTGGCAGAATGAATATTTCGCTGCATGGTGAATAAAAGATTTTTTGAGTGATGTGGAACCGAATCCGGAATTTTGCAGAGAAAGGTACTCATTCACTTCTCTGTACTGTTGTTGATAGCTGCCTCGGGATTGCAGTTCTATATTGGGTGCATTAGATGATTCTGTTGTACATATTGCGGCGTCATTTGTATCTGAATAGCATGGGGCAAAGTTTGCAGTCGTCTTTCCAGTCAAGTCGTACTCTAATAAAGAGTCCGCCAAGACAGCGTCCACGTATGCTCCCGCAAAGAGCAGCAGTATGGCTAAAAATAGGCTGATTATCCTGTGTGTGCTCTTATTCATCATCTTATGTCCTTAGCTCGCGCTCTGACTTTACCGGCGCTTTGATATCACATGGTGATTCATTTTCGATCTCGGATACCTCTTAACCGACGGTATTATATCACACTTTTTGGCTCAGTGGAAGTCAAATTCTTATTTCAAGTGTTTATCACGGGTGCTGTCGTTACTTTTCACGGGGTGGGGA
>DLAA01000156.1 GCA_002493835.1 Lachnospiraceae bacterium UBA7060
ATCCTGTTCGTGCCCAGGGTCAATACGCTGTTCAGCGCGGCGGTGGAAATCGTGCCGCTGCAAATGCTTGCTTACTATGTTGCGAAGGAAAACGGCTGCGATATCGATAAGCCGAAAAATCTGGCGAAATCCGTTACCGTGGAATAAGAGGGGAGCAGACCATGACGAAGTATATTTTTGTGACCGGCGGTGTGGTGTCCGGCCTGGGAAAGGGAATCACCGCCGCGTCTCTTGGGCGGCTGCTGAAGGCCAGGGGACTGAAGGTCGCCGCACAGAAGCTGGACCCGTATATCAACGTTGACCCCGGCACCATGAGCCCCTATCAGCACGGGGAGGTCTATGTCACCGAGGACGGCGCGGAGACGGACCTGGACCTGGGACACTATGAGCGGTTCATCGATGAGGACTTGAATCAGTTTTCCAATCTGACCACCGGAAAGGTCTACTGGAACGTGCTCAACAAGGAGCGCAGGGGGGAATACCTGGGCTCCACGGTCCAGGTCATCCCCCATATCACCAATGAAATCAAGGACTTTGTCTATCGGGTGGGCAAGCAGACGGACGCGGATGTGGTCATCACGGAGATCGGCGGCACCATTGGCGACATCGAGTCTCAGCCCTTTATCGAGGCTGTCCGGCAGATTTCCCTGGAAGTGGGGAAGGAGAACACCCTGTTCATCCATGTGACCCTGGTGCCCTTCCTCCGGGGCTCCGATGAGCATAAAAGCAAGCCCACCCAGCACTCCGTCCGGGAGCTGCAAAGCATGGGCGTGAAGCCGGACCTTGTGGTCCTTCGCTGTGACGAGCCTCTGGAAAAGAGCATTTTCCAGAAGATCAGCCTTTTCTGCAATGTAAAGCCCGACTGCGTCATTGAAAACATCACCCTTCCCAATCTGTATGAAGCGCCCCTGATGCTGGAAAAGCAGGACTTTTCCGGGATTGTCTGCCGGGAGCTGGGATTGAACACGCCGGAGCCGGATCTGACGGAGTGGAAGAATCTGGTGGAAAAGATTTATCACCCCAGCAAGACGGTGACCATTGGCCTGATCGGAAAATACGTCCAGCTCCACGACGCTTACCTCTCCGTGGCGGAGGCGCTGCGCCACGCCGGTTATGCCCTGGACGCCCAGGTGCAGATCCGGTGGATTGACTCCGAGACCATCACCCCCGAGACCTGCCAGGAGAAATTGGCGGATCTGGATGGGATGATTGTGCCAGGAGGCTTTGGCAGCCGGGGCATTGAGGGCATGATCCTGGCTGCGGGATTCGCCCGGGAAAACCGGATTCCCTATTTTGGAATCTGCCTGGGAATGCAGATCATGGTCATGGAATTCGCCCGTTTCGCCGGGCTCGCCGACGCCAACTCCGGCGAATTTGACAAGGATTCAAAAAACAAGGTTATCGACTTTATGCCCGGCCAGAGCGAGGAGCGGGACAAGGGCGGTACCCTCCGCCTGGGGGCCTATCCCTGCGTCATTGCCCCGGGCACGACCATGGCGCGCTGCTACGGCGTACTGGAAATCCGGGAGAGACACCGCCACCGGTATGAATTCAACAACCAATTCCGGTCCTTCCTCACAGAGGCGGGCCTGACCCTGAGCGGAACATCCCCGGACAGCCGCCTGGTGGAGACGGTGGAGTTTCGGGACCGTCCCTTCCATGTGGGTGTCCAGTTCCACCCGGAATTCAAAAGCCGCCCCAATAAGCCCCACCCCTTGTTTCTGGGCTTCCTGAAAGCCAGCCTGGAAACCGAAAAATAAGCAAAACGAGCCGGTGTTCCAGAGGAATACCGGCTCGTTTTTTAGCGGCACGCCGATTATTTGCGGCTGCCTCTTTTCTTCATGTCCTTGCGGATCGTGTCCAGGCAGGCGCTGGGCACGGCGCCGCATTTGCGGAAGGAGGCCACCGTTTCGCTCATCATCTGGAAATTCAGCTCTGTCCCGGCCCCGTCAGGCACATAGTCCACAGCCCGGTCGGCGTCGATGCCGAACTGTCCGGCAGTCTCCACCGCGTCAATGTTGGCGCCGAGGAAGATAAACTCCCATCCAAAGCGCTCTTTCTGCTGCTGGATCAGCTCTTTGACCTGGGCGCAGGTGTAACGGCGGCTGGAATTTTCCTCGCCGTCGGTGATGATGACAAACATCACCTTTTCCGCCCGAAAGTCCTCCGCGGTGTTCTTCTGGGCGGTGCTGATCTTGTGGATGGTCATCCCGATGGCATCCAGCAAAGCCGTGGTGCCGCCCACGCGGTATTCCTTCTCGGTGATGGGCTGGACGGCCCGGATATCGATGCGGTCATGGAGCAGTTCGTAGCGGTTGTCAAACAGCACCGTGGTGATGACGCACGCCCCGTCCAATTTTCGCTGCTTTTCCAGCATGGAGTTGAAGCCGCCGATGGTGTCCTTTTCCAGACCGGCCATGGAGCCGCTCTTGTCCAGGATGAATACCAGTTCCGTTAAATTCTTTTTCATAGAGAAGCCCTCCTGTTTTTTTGTGTATCCATAGGATACCGCAGGGGGGCGTTCGTTTGGTCGCTTTCAAAGCGACAGATCTCTTATCCGGCGCCGAGAAGAGGCTGGTCGTATTGGAAGAGCACTTCGTTGATCTTGTAGATGTCGTAATTTCCGTTGACGATGAAAAATTCCACAATCACATCAAACTTCTGACTGTGGGATAATGCGTATCCGGCCCGTTCCAGCAGGTCGTCGGTTTCCGCCAGGGTGAGCTCCAGAGCGATGGCCAGAGCCAGGATTGTCCGCTTCCCGGGCATATAGCCCTTGCCGGTGCGGATCTTGGAAAACAGCTTCCGGTCGAGATTGGCCCGCTTGTATACCTCCGCGTCGGTTTTTCCCTTGGCGTCGATGAGGCGCAGAAGGGCGGCGTTGAAGGGCTCGTCCAGATTTCCGATCAGGTCGTCCAGCTCCCTGGAAGCCATCCTGGCCATCGGCGGCGGACAGGATGCCGGAGGCGGGCAGGGCGCCGCCTTACAGGGGACCTCCTCAGCGTCACGCAGGGCCCTTTTCTCCACATCCAGCAGCCTGCGGCGGAGGCTCCGGTGGGTGTTTACATAGTTTTCGTCTATGTAGCTCTCCACCGCGCCGAGCAGCTCCTTGCTGACGGCAAAGGCCTCCCGGTCAAAGATCACCAGGTAAACCTCAAGCTCATGCTGGGCGAGGAAGTCCGCAATGGCGGCAGTGGCCACCTGGAGCGCCTTGTCCTTGGGATAGCCATAAATGCCGCTGGAAATCAGCGGAAAGGCGATGCTTTTGCACCGGTGCTTTACGGCCAGCTCCATGGACTGCGTATAGGCGCTGCGCAGCAAGATTTCGCTCTGCCGGGCGTTCCAGGGACGGTATACCGGCCCGGCGGCATGGATGATGAATTTCGCGGGAAGGTCAAAGCCCGGCGTCATGACTGCCTGGCCTGTTTGAATGGGGGCGGCCTTCTCGCAGGCGGAGCGCAGCTTTGCCGGGCCTGCGGCCTTGAAAATCGCCCCGCAGACGCCGCCGCCCATGGTCAGAGACGTGTTGGCGGCATTGACAATGGCATCCACCTGCATTTTTGTAATATCCTGTCGGACGAGCGCAAAGGGCATGGTTGACCGCCTCCCATGGGTGCGACGAATCCTGATTTGCTGCCCAATGCATACACCGGCCTGTCCGGGCAGGGGGGCAGCATTGGGTTAATCGCTGCGAAAAAGAATCCCAGGGCATTTTCTCCGGCCCTGACGGTATTCTCTTCCTATTATCTGGGAACAAAGCGGAAAAGTCAACAGCCAAACGGCGGCGGAGTCCCATTTTCTCCCATGGAGGCCATATTTATTTTCTGACAATTTGCTCAAATTCTTCATTTTCCGCACTTGATAAAAAACACGAACGGGAATCTTACGCTTTTTGCAATTGTCGATGACATATTTTGTACCACGGGATTTCCCGTCCCAAAAGGCAAGCACGACATCGGAATACTCGATAATGGTTATATTCCTTTTAAGCGGTGCATCCCTTCCATATTGATTGTATTCCGGCAAGAATTCTGTCAGTTTCATGTTATGAGATAACGCATACTTCTTTGCGGAGGTGTCCACGCCTTTCGCACCGCCAGATACGATTTCTGTTGTGCATGCTGGCAGGTATTTTTCCAAATTGTTGACACAAAGACCTCTTGATCCAATGACTGCAACTTTCATACAGCAACCTCAAATTTCGTAGATATACAGTATATCCATTTGCAATAGTATAGCACTAATTCAGCATAAAATAAATATACAATATATCTAAATTAGAGGGTTTCTTTATGGCGATAAAAAGTGTATCCATTCGTATTGAAGAAGAGATGCTGGAAAAGCTCAGCTATGTTGCCGATTATGAGGGTAGAAGTGTGAACAGCCACATTCTTGTGCTCATCCGGGAAAACATCAAGGCGCATGAACAGGCCCATGGAATGATTGAAGGCAGAATCAATCCCGAAGTAAATGTGAAACCTACAAGAAAGAATTAAAGCCCGCAAAGGGCCTTTCGGGCAAAAAGAAAGGACGCCGATTTCCATCAATCAGCGTCCTTTTCTGATATAATGCGCTCTGGCTTTTAGGGTTACTTTATCTGTGGAGTGATTTGCTCCTGTGAAAAATCCGAACCATGCACAGGATGTCCTTTTACGCTTCCTCACGCATACGAAGCGATTGGTTAACCATTAGACAGTGGGTGAATAAGTCGCAAGCCTGCATAAAATGGAAGAAAATAAGTTTTAACATTATGTAATGCTTTCTTATCTCAGGAATGAGCGATATACGCGCCTTCTCATTGGATTCGGAAGCAGGCATACAAACGTTAAACCAATGGTAACAAAAATAAAACTAGGAAGGGTGTACAACCCAAGCTGATATAATTGCCAGCGGAGCTTGACAGCCTGCTTAAGATAGTAAAACCCACCTCTGCGGCGGTAAAGACCGCTATCAACACGCATATAGCATAGCGTGTTTGGCAAATTATACCCCTTAGCTCCGGAAAGAAGCAAATATCCCCAAAGTGCGTAGTCCTCATGTAATATGTTGTTGGGGTAACCACCGACAGCGAGTATTGCAGACCTGCGGTACATGACAGTGGGATGGTTGAAAGGATTGCGTAAGCGGGCATAGCGCAGAAGCTCTTCATGGGTCTCCGGCATATTTTTATGGGAGATGATATTTTGGGGTGTTCCCTCAAACTCGTCGATTGCACCGCCAACGATGGATAATTCTGGATCTTCCTGAAATTTTTGAAGCTGAAGCTCACAGCGGTTTGGCAGAGCGATATCATCAGAATCCATCCGCGCAACAAGATCGTTTTTACATTCGCGCAAGCCAATGTTTAAGGCATGAGCCAAACCTTGATTTTTTTCAAGGCGGATGACATGCAAAACATCGCCGTGGCTTTTACAAGCTGTCTCAATGATCGCATCCAGCTCCGTTGTCAATGGACCATCACACATAAGCACAAAATCATTGGTTGGTACGCTTTGGGAGAAAATGCTCTGAATGCTCTGCCGCAGGTAGTCGGGTTTTTCCTTGGCGTAAACAGACATCAGCACACTATATTCGTCCAATGTCTCACCCCCCAGAAGTCGATAGTCCATTTATAAAATGAGCTGGAACATAATTTGACATGGTATCTTAACAGAGTATATCACAAATTCCTGCAGGTTTCAACTGTTAAAATCGTGAAATTATCAATATGAGAAATGCTATTTTTCCTGCTCGGTTTCTTCAATTACGCAGCGGTTTAAAGCGAATTGTAAAAGAATGCCTATCAGTTCATTCCTGCTGCGACCTGTTTTTGCGGAAATTTCATCGATTTTTCCAACAATTTCGTCCTTGACGCGGATTGAAAACACTTTGTATCCATCTTCGCCTTTTGCGCGTTTTGGACGAATGATTAGTTGTTCGTTTTTCATATTGCACCTCCAATTAAGCATATTTTATGCTTGAATTAGGATGCAATATATGTTATTATTTATGTTATAAAATATGTTTTCGCTGTTAAATATGACGAAAAGAGGACAGTCCATGATAAAGAGAACAACCCGGAATCTGAAACAGCAGGAAGTGGACACAACAAGAAATCGTTCGCGAATCAAATTAAATGTTTGGCGTAATGAAAAGCGTTTTATATATCTCACATCGATATGAAAGGGTTTATATTGCATTTTCATAGCAAGTATGATATAATATAAAACTGTAAAATTACTTCGAAAAGAAGTACAAGGTGGAAAATTATGAATGGTTTTTATTGGATTTATCTGATTATGTTTGCGGCTATGCTCTGCTATAATTTTACCACCTCCAAAGAAAACAAGAGATTGCTTTTTTACGGAGCCAGCGGGTTTTTAATCCTAATGTTTGTTGTGCAGGATTTCAGCGTCAGTGCTGATATGGCAGAGTATATGCGCCAGTATGATATGATCCCTACCCTGTCCCTGGGGCAAATGCTGACCCATAAATTTGAAATCGGTTATGTATTGCTGTGCCGGGTGCTGGAATTCCTGTTCGAGGGAAGAAGAGTTCTGCTGCTGGTGATCAGTATACTGATTATGGTTCCCTTTACCCGCCTTTATGAAAACGAAACAGAGCAGCCAATGGTTGCCCTGATGGCATTTCTCGCCTTGGGTATGTACCAGCATGCCCTGATTTTCTGGCGGCAACTGGCAGCAATGGCAATTTTGACGTTCTCTTATCGGTTTGTTCGTGAAAGAAAACTGCTTCCTTTTTTGCTGACAGTATTGACAGCTATGACCTTCCACAAGGCGTCCGCTGTATTTGTGGTTATCTATATTCTATACGCCATACCCATCAATAAATGGCTGCTCATTGCCGCGGCAGTTATTTCTCTGCTGGGCGGTTTGTTCTGTGACCAGATTATGGATTTCATTTTAAACAACATTATCACTTATCACGAAATATATCATATTCGTGATGGCGGGGAGACAATGTTGATTGTGCTGTGGGTTGTGGTGCTGCTGTCGTACTGGCTGCTGAAAGAACGAATGAATGAGGCAACAATTCGGCTTCCCTTCCTGATGGTGCTTACAGCTGCGGTACTCCAGCCAGTATGCTTTGCGTTTTATAATTGGCTCCGGGTTGTTCTGTTCTTCCGGGTTGCTTTGGTCGCCCTGAGTGCGCAGCTTTATACGTCCATTTTTTGCAGAAAAAGTGGAAACAAGGTTCTTTTGCTGATGGAACGCTGGATGCCGAAAGCATATCATGCAGTGCTTCGTGTATACGATTCCAGAGGATTTCAGATAGCGGCACAGTGCATGATGTTTGCTGTACTGTTTTTGTGGTACCTGAGTGAGCTGGATGGGGCAGTTTACCTTATGACGCCGCTCTAAAATCTTTCTAAATAGTATTTTATGGTATCTTTTTGGTATATTTTACAGAATGCCCACTCTTGACAGCACGAAAAATAAGTCGTATACTGCATCAATGAATACGAGTTAATAAATCTTAGGAGCAAAAATGAAATATGCGCTGATTACGGTGTTCCATCCTTCTGAACAAGTAAAGAACAATATCAATATGATTGCGAATCAGGTGGATGTCACAATCATCTGTGACAACAGCCCCGAGCCGAATCGTGTGCTTTTTGCACCGCTGACTGAGGCACATAACATACACTATCTCTTTTTTGGAGAAAATCTGGGGCTGTCCCGGGCGTTTAACCGGGCACTGCTGGACACCCAATACGGTTGGCGGGATGACGATTATTTATTCTTTTTCGATCAGGATTCGGTCATTGGCGAAGATCATATTGAGACCTTGATTTCTACATACACAAAAGTAAGAGAAAAGTGCAGGATTGGCTGTCTGGGACCTGTGTACTTTAACACAAGCAGCGGCAGAGTGGAAATTCCAAAGAAAAAAAGAATGATATCTGAAAAAACCTACGTTGTTTCAAGCGTTATCACATCCTCCATGCTGTGCTGTTACGGTGATTTGCGGGAGATTGGCTTTTGGAACGAAGCTGTTTTTTTGGATATGGCAGATTGGGATCTATGCTGGAGAATGCAATCGCTGGGTAAAGTATGCTGTCTGACGGATGCGGCTGTGTTGCGTCACTCCGTGGGGATGGGGGAAAAGAAGATTGGTCCATTTCACCTGCGGGTCGGGGCGCCAATCCGGGAATACTACCAGATTCGGGACTGTATGTACCTGCTGAAAAAGGAATACACACCACTGAAATATCGCATCCGTTTTCTGGCCATGCTTCTGATACGCTCCCCGCTGCATGTATTTTTCTTAGATCACAGAAAGGCACGAATGGAGTACATTTTACGGGGGGTGAAAGACTTTTACCGTGGTGTACACGGTGAATTCATGCCAGAGGATGAAAAAGTGAAGTATGTTTCTGTTTAATTTTGAATGGTTTCGGAGGTTAATATGAAAGGTATCATTCTGGCCGGCGGTTCCGGCACCCGGCTTTATCCGCTGACAAAGGTTACATCCAAACAATTGCTGCCGATATATGACAAACCGATGATCTACTACCCTTTGTCCACGCTGATGCTGGCTGGCATTCGGGATATTCTGATCATTTCCACGCCCACGGATACGCCTAGGTTTGAGAATCTTCTCGGAGATGGCAGCCATTTTGGTATTCACCTGCGCTATGCGGTGCAGCCGTCTCCGGATGGCCTTGCCCAGGCGTTTTTGATAGGCAAGGAATTTATTGGCGATGAGCCATGTGCCATGGTGCTGGGGGACAATATCTTCTATGGAAACGGCTTTTCTCCCTTGCTGAGGCAGGCTGTCCAAAATGCGGAAGCCGGCCGGGCTACGGTGTTTGGTTACTATGTTCCGGACCCTGAACGGTTTGGCGTGGTTGAATTCGATGATACGGGTAAGGTTATCTCCGTAGAAGAAAAGCCTTCGAATCCTAAGAGTAATTATGCGATTACGGGACTGTATTTTTATCCCAAAGGCGTTTCTCAAATGGCGGAAGAAGTGAAGCCCTCTGCCCGGGGCGAACTGGAAATTACGACGCTCAATGATATGTACTTAAAGCGGGACCGTCTGAACGTTCAACTTATGGGCCGTGGTTTTGCTTGGCTGGATACTGGCACAATGGAAAGCCTGCTGGAGGCAGCGGAATTCGTCCACATGGTTGAGAAGCGGCAGGGCATCAAAATTTCCGCTCCTGAAGAAATTGCTTACCGCTTTGGCTGGATCACCACGGAGGAACTGCTGGAATCTGCCAAAATCTACGGAAAATCCCCCTATGGCCTGCACTTGACCCGGGTAGCAGAGGATCGCGTAAAGCATCTGCGGTAAGGAGAAGAATGTATGACGATTATTGTAACTGGAGGCGCTGGTTTTATCGGTTCCAATTTTATTTTCCATATGCTGGGAAAATATCCGGACTACCGCGCAGGCAACCTGTCCACGCTGGCACCCCTCTGACATTAAGCGATAAAGATCAGAAGTGACTGGGGATTAAGGATAGTTTCTGCTTTTGATTCTTTATTTTCCCTTATTCTGGATAGAAAATCTGCGTGGCAAAATTTTGCGGCTGTGGTTTGGCCCAATGTTACAATTGACGCCAATCGAATTCAGCATATTTATTTCCTGAGGAGGAGCATTTGATTGAAGATATTTATAAGCGAACTATGGCGGGACCGATCCATTATATGGCAGCTTGCTAAAAATGATTGTAAAGCCAGATTTGCCGCTTCCGCACTGGGAGTTGTCTGGTCATTTCTTCAGCCTCTGCTGAATGTTCTGGTATTGTGGTTTGTTTTTCAGGTTGGCTTCAAGTCTACACCCGTGGAAAACATTCCGTTTATTGTCTGGTATATCCCTGCGTTCCTGAGCTGGAATTTCTTTCAGGAGGCAGTATCACAGGCTACAAACAGCTTGCTTGATTATAACTATTTGGTTAAAAAAGTCAATTTTAATGTGCCGATGATTCCTTTGATTAAGGTAATTTCAGCTGCGATAATCCATATGGCTTTTATTATCTTTATCGTGGTAATCAACCTGATTTACGGCAGGAAACCGACCGTATATTTCCTGCAGATGTTTTACTATTTTTTGTGCGCATTTTGTCTGAGCGCCTCACTTGGCTGGCTCCTTTCTGCACTGAACGTTTTCCTGCGGGATGTAGCCAATCTGGTGGCTCTTTTTCTGCAGATAGGCTTCTGGATGACTCCTCTGTTTTGGGACCCTGCCGGACTGACACCTATTGTTCAGCGTTTGCTAAAATTGAATCCAATGTATTATGTTTGCATGGGGTATCGTGAATCTGTCATTGCTGCGATTCCGTTTTGGGATCACCCTAAATTGACTGTGTATTTTTGGTGTTTGGTTATTGTATTTTTTTTGAGCGGAACCGCAATTTTCCGCCGTCTGCGTCCTTATTTTGCGGATGCCTTGTAAGGAGTAAACATGACAAATGATGAATATGTGATTCAATGTGAAGGTGTTCAAAAAAAATATGCCTTATATAAAAAGCGCAGTGACCAGTTGCTGGAGAATCTCATGCCTGGAAAAAAATCCTACCATACGGATTTTTTTGCGCTTAATGGTATTACATTCAATGTAAAAAAAGGAGAATGTGTCGGCATTATCGGGAAAAACGGTTCTGGCAAGTCTACCCTTTTAAAGATCCTTACAGGTGTTTTGACTCCCTCTAGTGGAACGGCCATAATCAATGGGCGTGTGGCGGCTCTGCTGGAACTTGGTGCCGGCTTTAATCCAGAGTATACTGGGTATGAGAATATTTACCTTAATGGTACGATTATGGGTTATAGTCGGGAGGAGATGGAGCAGAGAATCCCGGAGATTATTTCTTTTGCGGATATTGGTGATTTCATTAATCAGCCCGTGAAAATCTATTCCTCTGGAATGTTTGTCAGGCTGGCATTTGCAGTGGCTATCAGTGTAGATCCAGATGTCTTGATCATTGATGAAGCATTGGCTGTTGGAGATGTCTTTTTTCAGCTGAAGTGTTATAAGAAGTTTGAGGATTTTAAAAAACAGGGCAAAACGATTCTTTTTGTCAGCCATGACCAGTCCAGTATAATAAAATATTGCGACCGGGCAATTCTGCTTAATGAGGGAAACCTGATCTGTGACACCACGACCAAAGAGGCCATCGATTGTTATAAAGAACTTTTGGTGAATGCTTCCGCTGAAAACGTAGATATGAATTGCAGCGAACCGGCAGCAATTTCCACTGTTAGTTGGAAGTCCAATTATCGCTTGAATGAAAAGACCCTGGAGTACGGAGATAAGACAGCGGAGATTGTAGACTTTGGTGTTTTTGATGCCAACGGTAAGATTACCTCAACCTATTTTCGCAATGAGGAATATGAGATACGGATGAAGGTGGTCTTTCGCGAACCGGCCGATTCCCCAATTTTTGCCATCACCTTTAAAGACTTTATGGGGCTGGAGATTGCAGGAACCAATACCATGCAGGAGAATATAGAAACTGGAACGTTCCGTCCGGGTGAGACAGCAACTGTTTCTTTCCGTGCGAGATTTCCTTTCCAGAACCAACCATTTTTCCTGTCTTTTGGTTGCACAAAATTTAATCAGCTGGGGGACCTGGAAGTGATGCACCGCCTGTATGATGTGCTTTGCGTTCAGACAGTGGGTTCCAAGGTGACTAACGGATTCTTTGATATGGATGCAAAGGTGAAAATCAAGCGAACATAAGAGGTGGAAATAATGGCATATTTTAACACCCGGTTTTACTGTGAGGCAGATGACGCGCTGTATTCGGACGGTGCCGTGGAAAATGAAATATATGAGCGTGTCTGCCAGAAGGATACTTCATTGGAAACAGACACTAATTGGACGGTATTTTATCACTTTTCTCGCTTAAGACATAATATTTTGAATTGGTACCCTTTTAAGGATGGGTGTTCTGTCCTTGAAATTGGCGGCGGATGTGGCGCTCTAACCGGATTACTTGTACAAAAGGCAGGCCGGGTAACGACATGCGAGTTGACGATGCGGCGTGCGAAAATTCTATATGAACGTCATAAGGATGCGTCTAATTTAGAAGTAGTCGTGGGAAATTTTCTGAAAGCTACATTTGATCAGAAATTCGATTATGTCGTTGTTAACGGGGTTCTGGAGTATGCCAGAGGTATCATGGGCAGTGAAAAAACAGATCCTTATGTTGCATTTCTACAGCAGGCCAAAAGTTATCTGAATCCTGGCGGCATTATTTTGCTTTCGATAGAAAATCGAATTGGGTTAAAGTATTTGGCAGGTGCAGCGGAAGACCATGTGGGGAAATTCTTCGCAGGAATTAACGGGTATTGTCAGGGGGAGCATGTTCAAACATTCTCGCAGTCTGAATTAGCCAGCTTATGCGAAAAGGCTGGATTATGTATATACAAGTGGTATTACCCGTATCCCGACTATAAGTTTCCTACAGAGATTTTTACGGATGATTCTGTAAATTCTACTATGCCTACAGGTTCCGATGTTCCGTTTGATATGGCACGAGCAAAGTTGTATGATAAGCAAAGCGTATATCATACGCTTATGGATGAACATATAGCCGGTCATTTTAGCAATTCCTTTCTTCTGGAATTGGGTGAAGGGCAGATACATAACTGCTCACAAACGCCTACCTATATAAAAATCAGCAATAACAGAGACCGCAGTTATAGTATCTGCACGCTGATTTATGGAAACGATGGATACGTTGAAAAAAAGGCGCTTTTTCCACAGGGAAACGCGCATCTGTCGAAAATGCATTCAGCTGCCGCACCAATGGGCCTTTTCCATACAGTTTCATCAGACTATCAAAATGGCACACTTATCTGTCCAATTGTGAAGGAAGAGAGTATGCATAATTGTCTTAAAGCACTTGTAATTGAAGGAAATCTTGATGCCTTCTGGGGAAAAATACGTCTCTTGTGCAGTAGCTTATATGGAGATTCCACACCTAAACAATGTGAGGGGGCACCGGAATTTATAAATGTATTTGGTCCACTGACCGTCAGAAAACCGCTCCACTGGTTGCCTAATATCAATATCGACTTGAATGTCGATAATATATTCTGTGGAGATTCCTATTGGACGGTCATCGATAACGAATGGGTATTCCCTTTTGAAATCCCCGCTGAATATGCCCTATGGAGAATGATGATCCAACTTCAAGAGGATGTGTTATTTTCTTCGATAGTCTCCGAAAGTGATATTTACAATCTCCTGGAGATTAGCTCGGAAGAAGTGGACATTTTCCGGCAATGGGAAGTCCATTTTGCTCAAGAGTATGTGGGAATTCTTGATTTGTCCCCCCACTATATGCCTGAGTATTCTATTGACTTGGCTGAAGTCTTGGAACATCGGAAGCAAAGCCAAACGCTTGTAAGCCATCTGTTTTTGTTCTCTGAAACTGGAGAGGTGGAGACGTTAGAGTCCTATGGTGTATACAATGATGGGCGGTGGAAGGTTTGCTTCGAATCCGACCGCATTTCGTCTGCCACGACCATTCGCTGGGACCCTCTGGAGGGAAATGCCTGCCGTATCTCTGAAATTTTCATCGAAAATCTGGCCGCACATCCCGTTAATGCAGATCCAACGGAACCTGATTTTACATTTGCTACATTTGATCCTCAGTTTTTATTACAGGGTGACTGGACTCACGTATCAAAGATTGAGATTAACTTCCAATGCAATATTCTGGAATGGACGACGGGTTTCTTTCGGATGGAGACTGACCGTGATAGAGAGCATCAACTGTATCTGAATGAAAAAGCGCTATACGAGCAAATTCAGGAAGAATTGGAAGCGGAGCGGCAGGCCTCAGGTCAGCTGCGTTCGGAGCTGGAAGCGGAGCGTCGTGTTTCGGCTCAATGGAAGGAATCGTATGAGAGCCTACGGGATGAGTTAATGAACCATAAGGGCTAATCGGCTTGGAAGGTAATAAATGGAAAAATGTTTTGATAATGGAGGCTGTAGAGGTAGTGGACATGAAAAAGGTCAGCGTTATTATGCCCTGCTTCAATGACGGAGCATATATTGAGGAGGCAGTTGCATCTATCAGAGCACAGACTTATCCCAACATTGAGCTGGTCATTATTGACGATGGCTCTGACGAACCAGAAACAAAGGCTGTTTTGGAGAAACTGGAATCATCAGGCGCGGTTTTGCTTCATACAAACCGGCTGCGTCCTGCCGGCGCTCGTAATGCGGGGATTGCGGCAGCAACGGGTGAGTATATTTTACCTGTGGATGCGGATGACTTGATTGCACCGAACTATATTGAAAAAGCGGTCAAAATTATGGACGACAATGATAATATTGGCGTTGTTTACTGTCATGCGGATCTATTCGGGGAGCAGTCTGGCCCATGGGAGTTACCGGATTATTCTTTGGAAAAGATGCTGCTGGACAATATTATCTTTGTAAGCGCAATGTTCCGGCGGGAGGATTGGTGCAAGGTCGGCGGCTATCGCACAACAATGAAGCACGGCATGGAAGACTATGATTTTTGGCTGTCTATCCTGGAATTGGACAGAAGTGTCCATCAGCTTCCTGAAGTCCTGTTTCACTATAGGATCAAGCCTGTTTCCCGTACCACCAGGTTCCAAGAAGACCCGGCTGTAGTACAGCAGACTTACCGGATGATCTATAACCAGCACCCGGTTTTGTACGAAAAATATAAGGACTTATATGCGATGGTTCTGAGGGACGCGTTGATTGAACAGCTTTTTCTTAACCGCGCGTATCAGAAGAGCATCGGAATCCTGGAGCAGCTAAAGAAAGTCCCTGTGCTTAAGAATATAATCAAGCAAATCATATTGAAAAAATAAAAAGGATTTATTGACATGGTTATTTTTACTTCCGTTTGTGCGAATTATGTACATAAGGCACGTACATTGGCGCAGTCTGTTAAGCAGCATATTCCTGACGCAAAGATGATCCTTTGTCTGGTGGAACGGGAGATTGATCCCCGAATTCCTGCGGATTACTTTGATGACATTGTTTTGGCTAAGGATGCCTGGGAAGGAAACTTTGACCGCTTCATCTTTAAGCACGCCATTGTGGAAGCATCCACTGCGGTGAAAGGACAGTTTTTCCGTTATTTGATGGATCGGTTTGTGGATGAGGACAAATTTGTATATCTGGACCCCGACGTCTATGTATATGAAGACTTTCCGGAGCTGAAAGCGGAACTAGACCAACATCCGATTGTTCTGTGTCCCCATTTGCTCAGACCGGGTAATATCGATATGGAGTTGTCCAGTACTGCTCATGGAGTATACAATCTGGGCTTTCTCGGAATTTCCCGCAGCGAAGAGGGGCGCAAATGTGTCGATTGGTGGGCAGAACGACTGTATCTGTACTGCTATGATGATATTCAGAGAGGTATTTTTACCGATCAGAAATGGTTTGATCTTGCACCTTGCTTTTTTGATGTAAAGATATTTAAGCATCATGGGTACGACTTCGCTCCCTGGTCTCTCATGAACTGTAATGTCACAAAGGATGATTCCAACAATTATCTTGTCGATGGAGATCCTCTGCGATTCATCCACTTTTCTGGATACGGGCGCTGTGCTGAGGACTGCATGACAAAATGGATGCCCGAGGAAGGCAAGCTGTTCCGTGAACTGTATGAAGATTACAGTGTACGTCATGATAGAAATGATGCAGATAAAATTTCCAAGACGCCTTGGGGGTATGCCAGCTATACATCCGGCGAGCATATTGAGGATTGTGTGCGGGCTGCTTATCGCAGCAACTGGGATGTAATGTTCCTGTATGAGAACCCCTTTGAGCATTCCAATGCGGAATACCGGAAATTACTGGGAATCTCTGATAGTGGTACAGTCAAGAAGCCCTCTGAAATTCGCAGACTTTTTGCTAAGGCAAAATATACGCTAAAGACGAAAGGCATTGGCGGCCTGGCCCGAGCCTTTTTCAGATGGCTGAAGTATACCATTTAAGACATATAAAGGTATCTTCAGGTGAGCAGGAGGCATCTGGCTTGCAGTTCCAAATTGTTTTACCGTAATATTTACCAAAACCCAAAAAAATCGATTTTCATATGCAAATCAGGGCTTTTGCGCCATGCTGGCGCAAAATGAGCATCTGTCGATGTGAGCACATGGAATAGAGCTGCTAAAGGCAACAAATTTAAGCGTACATTTTTTAGCTAAATTACGATGGTGCAATTTCATTCCAAGGAAATTCTGAAACATACCATCAAATCTAGGAGGTACCAGAATGAATAGAAATACGAAACGATTCGCTTTCGGAATCATTTTAGCTATTCTTTTATTTACCATTTTGATGGCATGCTCGTTACTTTTCTTTAAGCCATATATGTTGCTTACGGTTGAAACGGACAGACCATGTGACCTGACTGTATTCTATGATAATGGTGCCGAAGAAGGGTACTGTTTTGATGATGCGCACTTATCACAGGGAGATGTCCTTTCCGCCGGAAAACAGACGGTGAAGATTTATATTCCCCAGGAGGGTCTTCGCCGGCTGCGTTTGGACTTTGGAAACGCGCCATGCAATATTGCGATTTATCAGCTTGAGATTGTTCCAAACTTTACACAAAGCTATCGTCTCTCTGCGGAGGAAGTTTTTCATGAGTTCGGCGTTTTGAATGACATTTCCCAGAGCAGCTGTAAAGACGGTGTTGTAGATTATGCTGTTAGCGGTACGGACGGCTTTATTGCAACTTCAGATAACTTAATTAGGGTCTACTGAAAAAATACAAT
>DLAA01000007.1 GCA_002493835.1 Lachnospiraceae bacterium UBA7060
CAAAAAAGATAAAACTTAGAATTGATGTTAAAAATAGAATAGTATAAAAATCTTATTTTGTCAAGTAATTGCATCTTTTTGCTTGTATGTTTCTATAATACGTTATAGCCCGATCATGCGGCAAACAGCTGAGCCAGATGCCTCATACATATAAACAGCCTGCTTTGCTGTTTGATGCCGGGTTCGACTCTGCGAATGGAGCTGTGCATTTAATTTTAAAACGGCAACCTATCCCGCACAAAAACTGGCACAAAAACTGGCATATATTACAATAATTCCCATTATATTTTATAATAACAGGAAAACATATCATTCAAAGAACAATCTTCTGTATTTGAATGACACAAAGGAGGAAAGTTTATGCAAAGTAACATGAAAAAGGTACTGATTGGATTTTTCCTGTCTATGGCTCTGGTTCTTGGAGTCGCTGCGGCCTATGTTCCGGAGGCTCAAGCCGCTGGAAAGGTAAAAAGCATTACCGTAGGAAACATTCCTGGCAAGACGCTGACATTGAAAAAAGGAAAAACCATGACCTTAAAGACAAAAGTGACCGTACAGGGCAAGAAGGTTTCCAAACAGGTAACGTTTAAGTCCAGCAATCCTAAAGTAGCTACGGTAACCGCCAAGGGTCTGGTAAAAGCAAAAAAAGCCGGTAAGGCCAATATCACCATTGCTTCCAAGGCAAATAAGAAGAAAAAAGTCGTGATCAAGGTAACGGTAGGAACTCCTGTCAGCAAGGTGAGCCTGAATACTTCCAGCTTAAGGTTGACCGAGGGAGCCTCCGCCACCCTGAAAGCCAGCGTGACACCGAAAAAAGCCAGCAATAAAAAGGTCATTTGGTCCAGCTCGAATCAATCTGTGGCCACAGTAAGCAGCGAGGGCGTTGTCAAAGCCATAAAAGCAGGCACAGCGAAGCTTACGGCTGAGGCGGCGGACGGTTCCGGAAAGAAGGCAGTCTGTACCGTTACTGTAAACAAGGCCACTGCCGCAGTCACCTCTGTTAAAGTGGCATCTGTTTCTGTATTAAATCCCTGCACCATAGAGGTCTCCCTGACAGGGGCCCAGACGCTGACCGCATCTAATTTTACGGTAAAAGCGAAGATAATCCCTCAGGGCATATACAATAAAATCTGCGCCATTGATAATATCTCCACAAAAGACAAGATTCATTATACCGTAACATTAAAAAGCGAGAGCCGACTTCACTCGCTGGAAAAAGTACAGGTGACAGTAACCGGCCTGACGGGTACCGGAACGAGCGTGGCAGAAGCGCTTTACGACGAGGGCGCGTTCTCCTATCAAAATTATGAGATCTACAGCGCACCCTATAATGAAACTTTCGATGACTATTTCTACTTAGATGGAGAGGGATATCTTTCCTATACGGTAACAGGACTCCCCCAAGGTATCCACTACAGCATCGAGGAATCCAGTATGCGCATCCAGTTCACCGGAACCCCCACTCAGAAAGGAGCCATCACTTCCAAAATATCCACAAAGGATGAACTGGGAAATACGTACGAATACACGATCGTCTGGCTGGTTTACAGCGAAGATACCATTGCGGCAGCTTACTGGCCTTCCTACCTGCATATGCGGGAAACAGGATACGCGTATGTAAATGAATTCATAACTACATATGGAGGAAGCGGAAACTACCAATATAGCATTTCCGGTGACAGCCATGGCTTAAGTATTGATGAATATGACGGAGAAATTTACGGAAATATTTATACCCCAAGCAGCTTTACCATAAATGTAGTTGTACAGGATGCGGAAAATGCCGCAAGAAAGATTACTGTTCCATTCGTGGTTTCCGTGGTAAACGGAAGAACTATTACCGGCACAGTAAAAGATGCCAGGGGAAATGGTATTTGCGATGCACACCTTACCTTCGTAAATAAAGATAAGGGGAATCGCTATTTATCAATGCTAAATACCTATACAAATGAACAGGGATACTTTACGGCATCTGTAGTAGACGGAACCTATGACATTCGGGCAATGTGCAATGATGATGCTCAGGCTGAGTTGTATTCCCAGACATTCCAAAGCAACCGTTCTGACTTAAGCATCACGCTTCCCGTATACGGGATCAAGGTAACATCCAACAATTCACAGATTTCGGCCGACAACTTTTCAGACTGGATAGATGCGAATGGAAACTACTATGGATATGGCGATAAGCTTTACTTAAAGGCAGGCACCTATACTCTGACCTCAACAGGATATTATGGAAGATACACCTTCCGGGCAACTCTGCATGTAAACGTAAACGCTTCTACCACTACGGCAGTCGCTTCCGTTACCATGCAGGAGCCTACAATTGCAGGCGACATTGCATTAGAGCAGCCCCTTGAGATTGAATCGACAGGGTCTTATACCTTTTTCCGTTTTGTTCCTTCCGAATCAGGACTCTATTATTTTTACACCGACGGGAACCTGGACACCTATGGAAGACTGGAGGATGAAGAGGCGAACTCTCTTACCGAAGATGATGACAGCGGAATAGACTACAACTTTGAAATGGAACATTACTGTGAAGCCAATACGGCTTACTATGTGGGCGTGAAATTCTATGACATCGACTTTTCCGAAACCGTCACCTTGCATGTTTCCACCCAATCGTCACAGCCTTCTGAAAATATTGAGGAATAGCCCTTTGGTACTGCTCAAGCTTTTCGTATAGAGGTTTGGGGCGATTACAAGACGCTGCCGCATTTATGATGAAAAATCAGAGATGGGGGCAGCGTCTTTCTTTGGTCTGAAAATGATTTCACGGATTGCATATTTCACTTCATTTGCCAGATCAGATTACTCCGGACTCCACACGAATACGTCTCTTCTTTAGCAACTCTACTGCTTTTTCTGTCTTCTTACAGTCCAATATAAGCGCCTCATCATCACAGATATTATAGAGATTCCTATAACGGGCCCTCTCTTCTCCTGACACCCCCGCCATATATGTCTTCAACTGTTTAAATGTATAATGAGGAATCACCGTATCAGACAGCCCATGATCCCCTGGCAATAAACAGAGTCCTTGAAAATCCGTCATTTTGAGAAAGTTCTTATCGAAATTTTCCGCTTCCTTAAATGACGCCGAAGCAAAAACTGCTCCGGCTGAAGCTCCAATATAAGTCGCTCCTCTCAAAACCATGAATTTAATGTAGTCATGAAAATGATGCTTCCTTGCGTAATCAGCCACTTCAAACATGTTGCCCTCCGTAGCATACACAGCGTCAACTTCCGGCATCTCACGAATGTCTTTGCCCTCATACTCACCTGCAAGATAAATCTCTGTAAAACCTAATTCTCTGCAAGCACGCACAGCCACTTCATCCACCCCATATTTCGGAAGAGTCATTAGAAAAATACTGCCAGGAACGAGCCTTTCCTTTTCAAACGTCGTCTTAAGTACCTTTTTCCCAAGGTTTGTATGAAGCCCTCTTGAAGTCAAAATCAGTTTGTATTGCGCAGATTCATTATTACTACCTTTATTTTCTAAATTTGTAATGCTGATCACCTTCTATTCAACAATTTCATTCGTTTTCATATTTCTTAGTTGAAACCAAAGTACCGTCTGATGTCTGAACAAGTCCTCATCCAGATGCAAATGTCCAAACCACCAATGCTTATAGGCAACATTTTCCCTTACCCATTCCAGGAAGTTATTCAGCGGTTTTTCCTCATAATGATTCGGATAGAAAATATTCATAGTATCCTCCGGCGCTGTGTGCGTAAGGATGTAATCCACCTTATTGCCATGCTTCTTCAGATTCTCAATTGCCTCTTTCATCTCCTCATCACTTGGCATCTCTTCTGCCCACCAGGAATGGCCCGGTATCCTAAACGACTTGTCTATGGAGTACGCTCCGCCAAATGTAAAAATTTTCTTTCCTTCTATTTCAAATACCTGCCCACGCATAAGATGAATGACTTTAGGCTCAGCAGACTTGTCTCTCCCTATCACGTGAACCTTGCCTCCGCACCATTCCTCTACCGGAAATTTTTTGAGCAGATCAAAATTTTCATGATTGCCATCCACCCATGCGATTTTAAACGGTATACTTTCAGCAAGAAATTTCAAAAATTTATGTTCACGGATGGAATCGCTAAAAACATACCCAAAATCACCACAAATAAAAAGAATGTCCTCTTTCGTAAGGTTCCTTCTGATCTCAGATTTTTTGTTTAAAAATCTCTCCTCTTCTCCATGGGTATCTCCTGTGACATACAATGCCATCCCACCACCTCCCTGCTTTTACTTTTCCAGAAATACAGCGCTTTGTCTGACTGATTTCGGATGTTATATCCTGAATCAAGTTCTGCCAGCTCTTCCCCCCTTTTTATCCTGCGTTTTCTTTTTGTCGCGCTGCTTCATCCATATGTTTTCCTCTCCGTTACTAAATTGTATATTATTTTTCGCAACTATTTTTTAAACTAAAAAACTACAAAGCATCCATCAAGAAATAGCTGCACTTACTTTTTTTCTTCCCAGCCAAATCGCTTTCTAAATTCTTTTATCTCTTCTTTTGCATAGATTTCCGCCTGGACCTCCATCAAATTAGACGAATAGGAATCAAACGATAAGGAATCTAAATAATAATTTTTACAGGCCTTTCTGAGTTCGATCGCGTCCTCATAATAGGCCATAGATTCCACATCTATTCCGGCTTCTTCCAGTGTTGTCAGGCTATCAAGAAGCACATTCTGATACCTGTGATATGTTTCATGTGCAGCTATATGTACTGCCTCTTCCAAACTGCATTCGTTCAAATATATGATATTTACACTGATGGAGCGATCCTGATGTGAATAGTATGCACTTCTTCCATCCGTCAGCTCTTTCACGGCAAACAAATCAACACTTCCCACACCCAGCTTGTCCGTCTCATAAGAGACAATTTTCTTTACCTCCCCAAATCGTTCTTCCGCCGTAAGCTGTTCCCATTCTTCATCATTTACCAAAGATAAGTCTTCTGTCTCTCCTATTTCTGTTTCATCTTCCATCTCTGCCTTAAAACATGTAAGTACCTCATCCGCCCTCGCGTATTCCTGGTAATTTACCCATACTGCCAGCGGCGCAAAAGCAAACAATAAAAAATAGACGCTCTGCCTTCTACATACATAATAAATCAACCGGATCTTTTTAAAGCACCAGTCATACCGCCATATCCCCTTGCAAGCTCCCACTTTAAATAGTGTAAAAACAGCCGCTGCGGCCAGCACCCCACAGGTAATAAGAGGATGATATTGCAGCGTCTTCAATACCAGAAGCACATTTAACGGAGCCGCGACATTTATAAACACATCCTGAAAGGAATTACGCTTTTTCAGTGTCGTGACCGCTCCCAAAAGTGCAAGTCCCGCAAAAAGAACATACATTTTCTTCTGTACCTCTGCATATGACCAATAAATATTCCATCCCGGAAACGTGATCGAAGTCATGCAGTAGTAAGGAAGGGCAGTAAAGATTATCACCACGGCAAGCCCTACTGAGCAGACAATATAGCTGCCCTTTGTCATTGTTCTTTTGGAATACATTCTTTTCATCCTCCTGTCAGAATTTTATAGAACCTCATTGAAAATACGGCCTCCTGTTATTCGCAGAGTTTCGCTTGCTGATACAACACATTCGACAGCAGTCCCATCTGCTCCCTCATGATTTCTCTCTTTACTCTCAGCGGATACAGATAATACAGGAAAAGGAGCCCTACTGCCTGCTCTAAATCCTTTTCCAGCTCCCCATCCATAATGACTACTTTTGCCATTGCAAGACTTTCCAGGTTCTCCGGATTCAATTCCTGCCGCTTTCCCTCAGAGTCCAACACATAGATAAGCGGCAAATTCACTTCCGGGTACTGATTTTTTTCTATAACGATCCATTTCTTATTCGACATCACCCCCATGATGTCCTTCTCCATTTTCTTATATAATGTTTCAAATCTGCTTAAAGCCGACGGATTCCGTTCGAAAAGCTTTTTACATTTTTCTTCTGTCGGATGAAATTTCTTAAGGAGATCCCACCAATCATAAGCCGTCCTCCAGCTTGGAAACTGCTCCATTGCTTCACTTTTAATCAAATCCTGAATACACTCTTCTCTGCTCCCTTTTTCAAACATCCTACGATATGCACAGTTGTATCTTGCTGTGATCTGTCTTCCCGTTTCATCAGAGAGCTCCTCCATCGCCTCTTTAAGCATCCTTTTTGCCTTCATTTTCTGATTTGTATCCATATACTCATGGATAAGAATGCGATACATCTCCCCAATCACAATATCTAATACTGTAGAAAAAATATCGGGAATATAGACTCCCAAAATATATTCCATCTGCTCCATGGAAATCACCAATTTCTTCTCTTCAAAAGATTTATCCTCCATCACATAAAATGTATACTCACCGTTGTTTTCCTCTTTCTTCTCCAAGCGATAAAGTACCGCAGAAGTGTAGGCAGGCTCTATTTCCCGAGATTTTTTGTATACACTGGGCAACGCTTCCTTCATCTCTGGAGTCAATTCTTCTGATAACGCAAGCATTGAACTCCAGACAGTCTTCATGTCAATTTCTTTTATAAGCTCTGCTATCGTCTTCACTCTAAACCTCCCGTTCAAAATATGGTTCTTCTCCGTTAAATACGCCTTCATGAAGTATCATCGTCGAATATTCCTTCTGAATCATATCAAAACTATATTTGTCTACCAGAGAAGCAATCATCTCTGTAGCTCCCCGCGCCCCCATATCGTTTTCCATAATACAGTCCACCATTAATTCAATCACAGCTTCATCTCTGATCATCAGTTTCAAGCCATCCCGCTCAAATTGTTCCTGTTTTTTTACCAGAATTCCATGTTCCTCATCAAGCAGGATTTTCTTCATTTCCTCCCTTCCAAGTCTGTTCATTCTTACAAAGATCCCTATCCGTGCCACAAACTGTTTGGAAGCTCCCATCTCTATCAATTCCTGCCTCAAATTGTACATCTCAGCGGAATTGTCCTTTCTACTTTCCACGTTTTCGCGAAGCGCCGCGGAAAAACCCGCCTGATGCCTGGCTTTTTTTTCTCTGCGTTTTTCCTCAATATTTTCAAAGGCTCCGGCAAATATAAAAAGAATGTTTTTTGTGTCCACCCCTCCAATCTCACTGGTTCCGGCAACTGCCGTCAACATTTGATGCAGGACAATCTGGTTCACATCTTCATCATGGCTGTCCATATTAGAATAACAAAGGAGCTTGTCCATTTCGTCGATAAAAATGATGCCTTTATACGAAACACCTGAAAAATCAATGCCCTTGCGCCGCATTTCACATGCCACTTTATACCGTTCCAGCATACCCTGCAGATTATCGCCCTGAAATCCATTTGGGGTAAGTTCTGTTGCAGTATAAGAAAAAAACGTAAGCTTTTTTTGCAGCTCCTTATCATTGGCAAGCAGTTCAAAAAGATATGTTTTTCCGGATCCGGTAGGACCCTCAAGCATTAAAGGCGTACGGTCATCGTAAAAATAAAAACGATAAATGGCCATAGCGACTGCTTTCTTCGCCTCTTCCTGGCCAACCATTTCTTCATCCAGTGCGTGTTTAATGTGCATTAAAAATTTTTTGCGGCTCCCTTTTAACGCTGCATCATCCTGCTCCTCTCGTTTTCTAATAGACAGAAGCCCTTCCAACGCACGTTCTACTCCTCTTGTGTACCTCTCCGTTCTAATCGGTTTTTCATATATTCTATAGTAATATTCCAGCATCATACCAGCAAAAGCCAACTGATCCATTACACTCTCTGGATAACGCTGCATATATTTTTTCAATGCATATGCCCTTCCATGCTGCTCTCGCGGAAACAGATAAAAGACTTCTCCTGTGCGCGCAATATTACTTAATTCCATGATTAAGGTTTTCGTTTTCCACAATGAGGCATCCTGTCTCTTAGTAAAAGAATATACTGCAGTTAAAAAATAAAGGGTCATCATTACCATTGGCTGTAGGACAAAACATTTTTGGGGCAATTCATCCCTGTATGCTTCCTCTGTCTCAGCGCGGATATCTGTCATTTTATCATAAAACTGTTCTTCGTTTCCTTTGAAAATATGCTCCATTTTTTACTGCCTCCTTTTTCTTGACACATATAAAAAGCCCTTATATTTATATCCTAATACCAGATACAAAATAATTTTTGCGCCAAAATTTTACAAAAAATGCCGATGCAACAATTCTACACCAGCATTTTTATATTTCCGTCCTGAGTTTCCATATCATGAAATTTTCCATTCAACGCCACGGTCACCATTACGGCCCATCAGTCCATCTTTTCTTTCAGCACAGCTTCAATATCCCGCATAAGCCTCTGCTTTCCCCATTCCGGCAGCACAAAATTTCGAAATACCAGATGAAACAATACCGTAAAAGTCAAAAGCACCGGAACTATCCAAAACATTCCCGCTTGCCACAGAAGAGCAAGTAAAATCCCAAATGTCATCCACACCGTAAGCGCAAGCCTGCTCCTGTTTGTATATTCCATATGATGAAACAACGGACGGTTAAACACCGGCTCCGACATCCTCAGCCTTCTTCTTTCACGCTGTTTTGCCGCCGTATTGATATACCCTTCATACTGCCAGGTTCCTCTTGCAATATCGACCGGAAGAATACAGCGTGCTGCTATATCCTTTACCAGCTCCTCATTTAACGCAGTGTCAATCACATATCTCGATTTGTAGGACAGTTCAGAAACCAGCATCTCTGCCTGTAGCGAGTGGGCTACCTGGTAAATGCTCGTGATACTTGCCCCCAGAATGCAGAATAACGTAAGCCAGCGATAGACTGCCTCCGGAAGCCCGATATAATCCTTCCATGTGTCTGTAAAAGCAATAAAATCCAGCACAATCGCCAGCAGGGTTATCAGCGTTACCACGATGATAACCACCAGCTGCCTGTTCCGCAGCCGATCAAAGGCCATTTTATAGATATGCCGTATTTGAAGAGACGCATATTTCAGATCCGGAACTTTTTTCATTCCTTCTTTCACAAGCTTCCATCGTAACTCATGATGAAAAAATGCCCGCAGCCTCAAAAAAAGTCCTGCTGACTCCCGTCTCTCATCCTCAAAACAAGCTCTACATACATTTTTGCGCATCCTCCGCAAATCACGGTTATTTTTTGTATAAAAATCTTTACTCCTATCAAAAGAATGCTCTGCTTCCAGATATTCCTTCCTGTAAAACAATGCCTTTCCTTCGCGAACCGATACCTGCTTGTTTTTCAGGTTCTTTTCCGACAAAAGGAAAGAGCGATAAAAGTCCGCCTGCGCAGGAAGAAAATCCGCATAGGTAAACCAAAGCAGTACGGCAAATCCCCATGCCAGAAACACCGGAAAGGATTTCATTGCAACAGACAGGACAAGTCCCATCACGAGTCCTAAAAACAAAATAACCCATAAAATCCTGCGTCTTCTCTGCCGTCTCTGGTTGCTTTCGCTTTTGTCCTGGAACGTGGTTTTTCTCCGAAATCCATGCCGGAAAGTATTATACTCGCCAGTCCTTATAGCCGAATGATAATAATTGATACTGACCTTCGTATTGGCAATTCTTTCAGAAACCCTCCAGTTTAAAATCTTCAGGGCTGTAAGTACCAGTGTTGAAGCCGTAAGCACCAACGCGATAGCCGCAGAAGACCGTATGCAAGTTCCACTTATCATCTGCTCTACCCTATCTGTATGAAGATACATATAACTCATAACAACAGCCATTCCCGAATACCCCATGATGGTTATCAGCATAACCATCCATCGAAGGAACTGATATTTTCTGATCTTTCCAGGCAGCTCCCTATATTCCTTTTCATATTCCTCATCACGTATTTGTTCTTTAATATTCCCCAGCCTCTCTTCTACCTCTGTCTCCGGTACCGCATCACTTTCTGGATGTTTCAAATGTTCAATCAAAAAACGAAGCTTCTCCATCACATCTTCCGAAACCATCTGCGATTTTTGGCATACCAGCTTTTCCAGCACCTTACCATACGTCATATTCTCTGTTCGAAGATTTACCTCACACTCTTCGTCCAGATCCCCTGTAAAATCATCTGCCTTATATTTTTCCGTTGTGCGAATCTGAATATCTCTGATCCTGTATCTTTTATTCAGATTCAAAATACTATTAAAATCATAAAATAAAGGCTTTTCGAAATCCATCTGCCCCATTTCCCGTTCTGGAACCAGGACATCGTCCGGCTTTAAGTCCATATACGCCAGGCCTTTTGCATGAAGTTGCCGCAAAAAACGGATGGTGCCTATCGCCACCTGAAGAAGCTCATCCATCTTTACCTCTTTATCATTGCCTGCCTCCAGCCAGCTGAAAAATCTCGTCACGAATCGATTTTCACAATATATCGTCCCATTGCCATACAGTACTTCTATCCCTTCGTCCGCACAAATATATTCCCTCGTGCGTGAATCACTGACCAGTTCTTCCATACATACAATTCCCTTTTTGAAATTATCTTTCCGGGCTTGCAGTTCCTCGTTCTGCGGAAACCGGAGTTTCCCATCCTTTTCCCTTATAATCTCCTGTCCGCCTGCGTCCACTGGATAAAACTCTTTTAACAGAACAGTTTTGGGCAAATCCCGCGGTTCTATCCTATTTGCCTGATAGCAAAGGCATCCCGCCCCCAAATCCCCTCTGTCCATAATTCCTTTAATAAGATACGTAAACGAATCCCCTGATTGATTACTGACCTTTACCTCAGAACCTTTTTCCAGATAATATCGTATCATTTGTGAAATCTCCTATTTCTTTTAACGTTGATTATGCTATAATAATGTAACTACGTTATCGTTCTCGCTGTTCACAATAGCATTATTCGCAAATCTATTTGAAACTCGCCTCGTGAAGAGGATTTGCTCACTCCTGCATCACTGTCTTACGTCTCAAACAATAAATGTTTGAGACTGGCCTGAACAGCAACGTAATTACAGAAGGAGAAAACAAGCATGTCAGTCAACATTACAAATTACTTAACCGCCATCAATATCTGGCCTATGATTGTCAAATATATGCGTGACCATTCCACTGCATATACACTCGTACTGCCCACAAAACAATGTGCTGATGAGGACCAGCGGATATTGAAAACCATCAAAAAGCTTGCCCGTAAAAATCTGCTGCCCGCCGCGGAATATGATACCTTCCGCCATGCAATCACCGACCTCTACAACAGAAAGTCAGCCACTTTAAGCCGCGAAAATGTGTACCGTCTTTGCTTTGTTCTGGATCTGCCGGACGATACGGCAGCAAGTGCGCTTTGCACAGAATATCTAAATCAGAATGAACTTTCCGCACGTTCTCTGGACGAGTTTCTTATCATCTGCGCCCTGAGAATTCATTTAGGCTGGGAGGAAACCTGCACATTGCGCAGTCAATGCAAAAAACGCCTCCAGGACTACCCACTTGCTCCGCTCCAGCTGATAGAGGATCAGACAAGAGACTTTTATCATACGGTAATTACCGCACAGATTGACAGCAAAGCCGCCCTTGTGCGCTGGTTGTCCGACGATTCCAATCTTGCATTTTTTGCCAGAACCAGAAACAAGCAGTATTTTGCTCTGTTTTCTGATATGGACTGGGAATCCTTTAATACACACCAGCCCACCGGAGATCCCCTTGACATGAATACCACGATTAAACTTTACCAAATGGCAGAATCTATCGCAAGCACAACCTCTGAAAAAGCGACGATTACTATGCACGATTATTACCATATGTTGTTTGGACTCCATTCCGTTGACGATCCGGATGATATGAACGCAGAACTGTTTTTAAACAGGCAGGAAATCGAAGCTCTAGCGAAACGATACCCGTCCGCCTTTCTTTCTTATGAAACGTTTTGCGACCTGGTGCAGAGACGCCGCCCTGTGGATGTTTCCGCAGGCACCTATACCCTCCGAATGCTGGAGGAAATGAGTCCCTCTCCGGATCTGGATGTGGAATACGTTGATTTCACCGATAGAAGTGCTTTTCTGGATGCATGTGATAACTATCTGCAAAATGCTGGATATCCCAAACTGCTGGCAAATAATATTTTCAACAAGCTTTTGCTGGATATCTATGATGAGACACTCACAGAAAATCCAGTCTTATCCAGTGAAGAGACCAAGGCTGCTTTCTTTGAAAAGTTAAGAAAATATTTGAAAGACATTGCCGCTCTTTCATAATTTTTTAATGGCATGTGCAGACACACTCAAACGTCCGCACATGCCATAGCGTTGTAATACGCTTCCAACATTTTGTATTCCTTCTGCTCCATCAATTCTATAGCATCCCTTGGCCTCTGACTTTTGTTATTCCTCGTGCATATCCCGATTATCTTCACAACACAATCCTGTATTTTCGGACTCCATCCAACCATACTCCTCCGCAGAATAAGCCCCCATTTCCGGTTAAGCTGAAAACTCTCTGGAGGCAGGCTTCCTTTGATCCGTTCATAGTACTTGATCATAAAATAGTACAGATCGCAGGATGCCTCAGCCAAAAAACGGGTTCCGTTCAGACAGCACTTTTTATATTCGGGCGGAAAATACGGTGTATGCCATCCGTAGGCACTACTTTTCCACTCGGGAAGCTTATCACAGTAAGTTTCTCCTACTGCATGATATTTTTTTAGATTTTTGATTCCTTCGATCAAATATTGCAAGGATACTTTTTCTGAGTTTGTTTGCAAATTGTGTCACCCCTTTTTCTGTAAATAATAAAATAGAAGGCCGTCTCCCGTTATTACAACACATTCTAAAACACTTTCCTTTAGAAATATCTCCCTATTTACTTCACATAAAACAAAATGCTGTTCTCCTTTTAAATAAAGGAAAACTTCCCCTTCAGCTTTGAAAATCTAAATGAACCGTTGAGCACTTATCTCATAAACAGGCATCTTCTCTCTCCCAAAACGGCAAATATTCACTGAGAGGTTTTTTAACATTTAAAATCCCCCAACACATCAATCCCGCAATACAGCAGTAAATAATTTCTAATTACAAAAAGCATAACTATAATAATCAAGAGACCAAGATTCATAAGAAAACGAAGCCGCAGATACCTGTTCTTTTGCCCCGTCAGATGTTCCAGTCCAATTGTTAAAATTATAAGGATACAATCCAGCAGCAAACATATTGGCACTGGATTGTATAAGAAAGATTTCAGGACATCCCCTGCTAATAGCGCTTTTACCGCACGTGTCCCGCCGCATCCGGGACAATACATATGGAACGCATCCCGAAACCTGCACTCCGAAATATTCTGAAACACCTCCATAAATCAAAACTCAACCTGTTCGGTTCTTTGTCCATTAGGATCTCCCCCTGGTGATGCCGGTGTTTGGTTTAGCAACTGCTGCATCACCATCAGTATCGTATCCTTTAAACTGCTTTCCCACATTGATACTGTTGGGCTAAGCTTTTTATACATGGAAATTACCTGTTGCTTCTGCACATCAATGTTTTGTCCTTTTGGAATAAACAACGTATAAAATTTGATATTTAGCTTTTTCCCTATGCGGCCGATATGTACGAAAATTCCCAGCTGTTCGCATTCCTTCGTTCTTACCAGAATGCCCTTCATTGTCTCACTTCCATTTCCGGATAATGCCACACACTCAATATTTGCCGCAGATACTCCCATACCATACTCACGCCGAAATACAGTCTCTAATTTTCCAATCACACTGCTGCTATCCGGAAAGTTTACAGCCTGTGTAATAAATAACTCTTTATCCTCGTCCCGGACCGCTAACGAATAAGTTAAACTCTTTTCCTGGAAAGACAAATTCTCAAAGAATCTGCTATAATCTTCATCCCTCCACGCCAATGCTGCTACATCCAGATACATTTTTCCAGTATTAGACGTCACATCATACACGGAGGGCGCATTTCCACCGCCATTCGAGAGTGAATGCAGCCGTTCCTGCAATTTTGCAGACATCTGAATTTTGTTTT
>DLAA01000131.1 GCA_002493835.1 Lachnospiraceae bacterium UBA7060
TCGTGATGAAATCGGCTTCTGGACGGACCTCCACATTATTGTGTTTTTCCAGCAGTATAGCCACCGATTTAAATCAGACTCTGAAAGAACGGAAGCTGTTTTTCTTCATTAAAGCAGACATTCAAACCTGCATGAACCCTTGAAGCCGGGCAGGCATCAAAATCCTTTTCAAGTCTGCTTTCAGATAAGAACAGAATTTTTTTATAGCAGTATTTCCTCTGCTGTCTGCACATCTATAATAATCTGCATTTTCTTCCCACCCTTTTGGTATCCACTCAGAATCCACGCAGGCTTTACATCATATGTTCCCATGCCGGAGGACAGATCCACATAATAATACAGCTCTGCTTTTGTCATTTCATATGCGGTATCTCCAAGTACTTGATTAAATTTATCTGCGACGGTTTTTACAACAGCATCTATATCCGCCAGTGAAACGCCGTCCTGCTCATCCGAAAGCGCATACACTTTTTCTATCTTCAGCCACTCTATCCCTTCCCCTGACACTACTGCCTGTACTGGGGCATTGATATCCCCTGCATCTCCAAATACCTGATTATACACATGGTAAAGCGGCAGTCCCCTGTAAATCTGATTAATAAAGAAATAATAACATTCATCCGCATCCGACCACTGCGATTTATACTGCGACTTGTCGATATGACCGTTCATATCCTCATAATATACAACAGAGTTTTCCGTCAAGTCAGCATTTACAAGTTTCAACCGGGCTTGCCTCGGACACTGTTTTTTGTTCCTGATCTGCTTTTCCACAGCCGTACAATGCCATGGAAAGAAATGCGGAAGCCATTGCCATACAACACAGTCCTTTCATTTTGTTTTTACTCCTCATTCTGATTTTCATTTTCTATTTTCCACTTCTACCGGATTTATCAGCGTTAATGCTCATAACGGACAGTAGTATCCCCCATCCCTGCAATGTATAAGCTTCTAATATGCTGCCATCCACAGCATTGACCGTACAGTTATAATTGAGCAGATCATCTATCTCTGTTACCTTGTCCGCATTGTTAAATACAACGCAATATGCCAGCGCGCCCTTATCCTTTTCCTTTATTTCACTCCAATCTGCCACACACAAATCCGAACCCCAGCTATAAGTCTCATTGATACATAATTTTAATTCCTTTGCCTTTTCACCAAGGTCAGTTTCCAACGCTTTCTGTGCAATCTTAACCGCTTTCTCCTCGCTGATGCCACCTGCCGCCTGTACCTTTGCCTCAAGTTCCGCTCTCTCTTTCAAAATGATCTTGTCCCAATCCGCCTGTGTCTTTCGATTCGTGTTGAGAGATATCCGAAAATTGCAGTCAATAATCTCTAACAATTCCTCATCTGTAAGCTCCCTGTCCGGCAGATAATATTCCCCGGTAGATACGATATAGCAGAGCGTTCCTTCCGTCAAATCTTCCGCACTACCCACCTCCTGAATCATCTTTTCAGGCTTTGCGGTTTCATTCTGATAGGATTCCTGCAGCTTAACCATACGTTCTTTTTCCGTATCGGAATATGCTCTCATCACACCGCCTGTTACAACACCCTGCTCATCATTCTGTGTCTGTACAGCATTCACATCCGTTTGGACTGACACGTCAGTATGCGCTGACGTTATCTCCTGTTCTGTTTCTGAAATATCAAGCTGTACTTCCTGATTTGTCTGTGCATTTGTATCCTCTGTTTTCCTGCATCCCGTCAGGGAAAAAATACTCGCAAGCGCTAAAACTATAGCAAAATCGACAATTAACTTTGGAGATTTTTTCTTCATTCCTACTCCCATCTGTCTGCTTTGGCGGACACTCAGATTTAATAGTTGAAAGTGCCTTTCTTTCAACCTTTTATCCCCTTGTTTCCCAGTTATTTCAGTCATTTTCCGCCGCAAAGCCGGAAAAAGCATTGCTGCTTTTCCGGTTTTGTGGCTTCCATATTTTAAATATTATTTGTATGTGTACAGAATACTTCCATCCACAGCGTCAATGAGGTAACCATAAACAGCATGGGTATCCGGATTTCCAAAGCCTACGTCGTATATCACGCCCGCTTTACTCTCACGTTCGAACGCTGCTTCCGAATAATCTGACGCGTCCAACAGGCTCACGCCGGGAGTCCCGTCATTGTACGTCATTAATTCCAGTTCATCTGCCTTGTCACCAAGGTCAGTTATTAACTGCTTTTTTGCAATTTCTACCGCTTTATCCCTGCTGATTCCATTTTCGTCCTGTACAGCTTTTTCAAGTCGTTCTTCTTTTTCCTGAGACTCCGCTGCGACTGCACCATATCATTAAGATCTTTCATTTTCTCTTCGGGAACGCTCTCCATTCTCTCCTGCACCACGCTTGTCACGAACGCCCGCACCGGAAAGCTGACTACACCCGCCGCCAGTACGAACGCTGCCGCAGCCGTCGCCATCCTCTTCCAGTTCCATACGCCTGTGTTCTTATTTCCATGTTCTATTCTTTTCTGAATATTCATAATAACCTCCTCCTGCATTTTCGATGGAATATGCACCTGATCCATAACTCTCTTTACCTCATATCCGTCCATTATATGCCTCCTTCCATACTGACCGCATCCCTTATCTGTTTCCTTCCCCGCAACAATCTTGTCTTTACCGCGCTTTCCGTGATTCCAAGAACATCCGCTATTTCCTTTATCTGGTATCCTTCTACATAGTGCAGATAAATAACTATTTTTTGCCTGACTGGCAGTTCGAGAAGTTCTTTCAATATTTCTTTTTCCTCCGGTGCCGCAAGAGTGTTTTCTACTTCGTCGATGGAAACCTTTGGGTGCCGGATTCGGAAGCGTATCATATCACGACAGATATTGGTAGCTACCCGAATCAGCCATGCCTTTTCATGCTCCTCATCACGAAACTCCGGCTTCTTTTCCAGATACCGGCAAAAGGTATCCTGTATGGCGTCCTGAACATCATGCTCATTGCAGAGTATGACAATACAGACTTTATAAAGAGTATCGCTGTATTTTATGACCGCCTCCGTTATGTCCTTCCCGCTATCCATGTGTTTCACCTCCTTTGCTTTAAACACGCACAAAGTGAGCAAAAGGTTACATTTTATAGAAAGTTCTTTTGAAAAATTTTACCAGAACTGCTCTTTCTGCCTAAGCCTATCTCTAATACTTTTGGTATCTGCCGCTTTGTCTCCCTAGATTTTCTTCCACTCTGTGCGAGCCGCCTGACAATCAAAATATTCTTTCTTAGCTGCATCATTTTCTGCAAGTGCGGAGTGACCGTACAGTCCACGATGTTAACCGTATATCGCTTACCTGCATACTTATAATCTACATGGCGGTTCTGCTGCTCCACTGTCCCTTTGGAATGGAACGCAGAGGAATTATATCTTTCAGACAGACCTTCCTATGACGTGATTTTAATATCCGGGGCATCAGGGAAACCGCGCTGAAAAAGATACGCAGGCTTTACGGCGGCATACTCACATACAGAATAGAAAACAATCTGCCAATGACGCTTGATGAAAAATATTACCTTGCAAAGAGATATCGGGGACTATTATGAGATTGAGGAAAATGCAGAGCGTATTTATATTGGAAATGAACTGCCTGAAGAATACACGGAATCAGAGAGCAGGAAAAGTCTTATGGGTGCAGTAAAGGCAAAGTAACTGGCGTTGCCAAGTAACTTTCACCCTTCCATCATGGCATTGATCTTGTCTTCATTATCAAGTTCGTCATCAGACGCAAGGCCAGAAAGGGCAAGGTTCATCTGGGCTGAATTCCTACCGCTTTGACCGGAATGCGCTTTCCCTTAGTAATCGCGTCAGTCAAATCGCCGGAATGTTCCGCCCATACAACGGTGTTTCTGACCTGCATAAACTGCCTAATGGTGTCCCTGATCTGTTTATCAAGAATGCGACGGTCAGTGACAACGATAACAGAGTCGATCATCGGATGCCCATCTCTCTCCAAACCGATAAGCTGATGATATCGCGGGAATACCTGTTTCACACTTTTCTTTTTCGTGTCTGGGTCGGTTTCATTTTCCCTGCCTTGACGTTGTTCTCGGTCGGAGTTAGATAGAATATGATAAGGTCAACAGGATAGGCCTTGATGCCGTTACGGAGGACATCAATAATCCCCCTTTTAGCCAGTTCCCCTTGAAGGCGGTTCAAAAACTGCCGCTTTTTTTGCTCAGATTGAAACACACCCAGTTTGCCCATTTGTGCGGGCTGGGTATCCTGCAAAAAACGAAAAAGCCGGGTTTCATCAATCGCATATTCCCTATTGTAATCGGTGTTATTTCCTTCCTCATAACCGTTATGATCCACAAGCCAGTTTACAATGAGGATCTCAAAGCCGTTTTCTCTCGTATTTGTGAATGCCATACTCATTTCTCCTGCTCCTCGATCCGCTTGCGCTCGGCTTCGATTTCATGTTGCAATTCCTCCGCAGACGGCAGC
>DLAA01000137.1:0-27329 GCA_002493835.1 Lachnospiraceae bacterium UBA7060
GATCCTAAAGTTCTCCGACACTTCCCCGGTATATTCCCCGATGCCTTTCACGGTCACCGTCGCCGTGCCTGCATCTTTGTTGTTCTGATAGGACAGAGTGTAGTCCGTCTCCTCCTCAAGCAGGATCTCTTCCCCGTCCGCTCCCTTCGTCGTCACCATGACCTCCGGCTCCTGCGCCTCTCCGTTGTAGACAAAGGATGTTTCTATAAACGTGATTTCGATTTCCGCCTCCCCGCCCGCAGCCGCTTCCACATGCACGCGCGCCTGCACCGCGATCGTCTGGAACTTCGTCTTATCTTTCGGATTGAACTTTGCATCAAACGTGTAAACGCCCGGTTTTGTCAGCCTCTGCATGGTATCCACGCCATTTCCCCATGAGTAGGCGCCGTACGCACTGGTGGGCAGGGTTACGTTAAGGAGCACCTGCCCGCAGGCCGCCGAAATCTCCGGTTCCTCCACAACCAGCACGTCGAAACTGCCCGTGTAACCGTCTTTTGTAACCGTCACCTGGCAAAGTCCCGCCTGGGAGGAATCGAAGCCTGTGAGCATATCCGCTGTCATCGTGTAGGTTTTCGCTGTGCCCGACGTTGGGGTCACGGTCACCTTGCCGCCTGTGATGTCCAGTTCCTCCCCCACCTTATAGGTCGTCCTCGCCGGGGATGTGACCGTGACGACCGCAGTGACTGCAGCCTCCTCCCACCTTGCATAGAGGGTGATATCGCCCGTGCTCCCTTTCGGGATCCCTGTCACTTTTTTCTGAAACGCTGCGTCCTCATACCAACCCTTAAAGACATAGCCCTCCCTGGTGGCGTCCTGAAGCGTTATGCCCGCAGTCGCCGCCGTGTAGGTCGCCGGGTTTTTGCTGTCATTCGTGCCGCCGCCCAGCTCATAAGTAATCCGGTAGATTTCCGGGCCGCCAGCATAGTCACAATACTTCTGCAGGTCAGACAAGATATCATCCGCAGTCGCCGCCCCGCGCCGCAGATACCGCAGCCGATTGTCCGCGTCAATATAGCAGACGGCAGGCAGGGTGGTTATGTTGTTCTTCGTCTTTTCGTCCACATTCGGCTCCGGCACCCCGTACGCATCCATGTAGATGCCGAGCTTTCGCTGGTTCCCCGTCGTCGTGTCATAGCAGCAGACAATCTCGTCACAAACATAGTTGTCCTCTTCCCTGCCCATTTCGACCTTGTTCTTTGCCAGTTTGCTCACATCGACGGCACAGATATCCACGCCCTCAAAATCCGAAAGCCTTTTACTGATATCAATCAGCGTATTCCTGCTCGCGGTCTGGACACACATATAGAAGAGCAAAAGTTTCGGTTTCCCGTCCGCCGTCTGGCTGACTTTTTGCTCGTCTAAGGACAAAAATTCCACAGCGTCATAGTATGCCGGATTGGGAAGGTTATATCCCGTCTCCGCCCACTTTGCATAGAGTTTCACATCCCCTGTGTCCGGAACCTCCGTCACTCTCTTGCTAAATGCCGCATCTGTATACCACCCCTCGAAACGGTATCCCGTCCTCACCGGGTCTTTCAGTGACACACGCTCCCCCGGCATACAGGCGGTCGGATTGCCGCCGTTGTTTCTGCCTCCGCCCAGCGCATAGGTGATCCTGCGCGCGCCTTCCTTTGGCTCATAACCGCAGTATGTTTTCAGGTTCTCGAGGATTTTCTGCGCACCGTCCGTGTTCGGCTCCACCCACTGCAAGTTGTTGTGCTGGTCAATATAGCAGACGAGGCAGTCCTTTGCCGACGCCGTATCGGATGTGATACCCGCCGCTTTCGCCGCGTTCACGTAGGGCTTTTTGATAGTTTCCAAATCCGAGCCGTATACATACGTAATCCCGTCACACGCATGGTACGCCATGTACGCGCTGATATTCGACCTTGCCATCGTGTTGATGGCATAAATATCCACCCCGGCAAAATCACCGATTTGTTCCCTGATCCCGTCTATCGTCTCACTGCGGTCATCCGCTTTCAGTACAACCCCGTTGACTGAGCCTGGCATGTAAGTATAAAAGATCAGAAGTTTCGGCCTGCCCTCCGCTTTCGTGCTGTATATGGTTTCATCCATCCCCCAGAGCCGCAGGCTGGGATTGGTCGCATAAAGCCCCTCATGCTCCTTTTTCCATTTGGCGTAGAGCGTAAAATTCCTCCTGCTCCCCGCAGGGATCTCCTCGATTTTCCTTGTGAGCGCCCGATCCATATACCAGCCCTCAAAGGTACTGCCTCCCCAGACAGGCGCCTTCAGGGCAATGGCGGCGTCCATACCGCCCTGATAAATCTCTGGATTTTGGCCATTGTCCGCGCCCTGCTCCAACTGATACCGGATATAATAACGGTCCAAGCCGCAGAGATCCTGCAAAATTTCAATGACCCCGAACCATTCCCTCACGGCATCCGTGACACGCTGCACACGGTTCTCTTTATCAATATAAACAATGAGACAACCGCCCTCTTCTTTGCCCGTCGCCGCAGAGGCATGGGCCGCGTACGCCTCCCTGTATGACTGGTTTTGACCATCCTTATCATAGCACCAGATGATCCCGTCGCCGCCGTTCTGCTCCCTGCATTGGGCTACCTCTTCCTTTGTACTGTTTCCTCCCGCTTCGACCGCATAGATATCCACGCCGTCAAATGCGGCGATATGCCCGCTGATACTCCGAACCGCACGCATGGAATAATTTCTTGCAGGATTAAAGAACAGCAGCAGCTTCGGTTTTCCCTCCGCCCCGGAGCTGACCGTCTTATCATCGATGGTCGTAAAGGTATACGCCGGGTTCTCCGCGCTGTTTAACGGTATCCACCTTGCACAGAGCGTAAGGTTCCCTGTGCTTCCCTTAGGGATCTGCGTTATCCTCTCCTCCATCAGATCCCCGTCCCGGTACCAGCCGCCAAAACAATAACCCTCCTTGGCGGGCGTCTGCAGGACGATCGTATCCGTCTCCGCCGTGTAGCGGGACGGGTTTGCCTCATTGTTCGTGCCGCCGTCCATCACATAATAAATCCGGTATTCCCCAGACGCTCCCCCGATAGCGGCTATCTTCTCTTCTTTTGTCACTGGATCCGTATTCTCCGCGAGGTAGTAGTGCACTTTCCCATCCTCATACCAACAGTCGTAAATATACTTCTCCCCCTCCTTGGGCTTGGTCGGATCGGCAGGCATGGGCGTATCCAGCGTAAACTCCACCTTTCCGTCCGTCCCGTCAGGGTTAACACTGTAAATGGAATGTACATCGTTGTAAAACAGACGGCCGTTTAAGAAAAACAAGCCGATTTTGCCAGAGGAATACTGCTGCCCTTCGACCTGTGCAATCTTCTCTTTCTCGCCTGGCGCTGAAAAGTTTTCCCTCTGCAGCCATCCGTCCGTCCCTAAAGAGTAACAGCCTTTCCCGTCAAAAACTAACGGCGCCGTGACAGAATGCCAGAGCGCATTGTCATAAATTTTGTCTGGGGCATTAAAATCTCCCTGTGTAAGCCAATAGTGTGTCTGCTTGATCGCATCGTCACTGAGAAGCATATACTTGTGCCCTGCTACCCTGCTGTTCCCGCCCGAGTTATCCCATGTCACGTCCACATGATAATAGGTGCCGTTCAGTTTCACCAGATTCCATGCGTGGGATTTGCCATCGACAGTTCCGGTAAAATAGCGGCTTTCAACCCCCACCTGCGTCAAAAGATACTGATAGGCGTACGCATACCCCCCCGCATACGCTAAAGCGGTTTACCAACGCGCTGTATGCCGTACTCGCCACGAACTCCTCATTGATCCCATGCTCAATATTATATTCAATCTTAGCCTCGGTCTCATAATCATATTTGGTATGGCTGGCAAGATAATCATGGAGGGCAACCACTTTCTCCAGATCGCTCATCCCATTGTCCACACACGCCAGCGCCTCCTCCACAGCCGCCCGGAATTTGGCTTCCTCGCGGTCGTTATAATATTCCTCGCGAAGGGCTTTGATATATCCATTGTCATCGCGCACTACTGCGTTTTCATTCAATAACGAATACAGTACGTTAACATGATAGAGTTCCGGGTGCTTCTCCGTCAGTCTGCGGGTTGGATTGTCCATCACATAATGAAATCCCGCCCCATACAGATCAATGTATTCCTCCCGTTTCAAGAGCTGCTGATAGATATAATCTTCTGCACTGCCGTCATAGGCAGCCGAATAGAGCACGATTGCCTCCTCTCCATCCGCCTTCGATACTTCCAGGTCGTTGCCGGATACCTGCTCCGCGCCCGGATCTTCTTCTGGATTGTCTTCGCTGTCCGGCTGGCTCTCGTCCCCTGTCTGATCGCCGCTGTCCGGATTGTCTTCCCCTATCTGATCATCGCCGCCCGTGCTATCCTCTCCTGGCTGGGTACTTTCTCCCGGCTGGCCGTCTTCCCCTGCCTGTTCCCCGCCGCCCGGCTGACTATTATCCTCAGCGGTCACATCCTCCTCTTTTTTCTGTCCGGCACCGTCTGTCACAATGCCGTCATTCGATCGGGTCCTTCCCATTTCCGTGTCGTCAGAGAGCTGTGTCACACTAGCTGCCGCAGTGCCTTCTGCAGTCAGCGCCACAGTTTCCAGTCCGCTTGCTGTTTCTGCCGCATAAGACACCCCGCCCGGAAGCTGTGCCGACGTAAGCAGCATCGCCGCCAGAAAAACCGCGCTCAGTCTTTTTCTGAACCTCATGCCTGTTTTCCTCCTCTTCTCTCTCATTTCCTGTATTCTCCCTTCCTTTTATCCGCGTTTTCCAGATAATTGCGAAGCAATTTTTTGGTCGCAGGACACCGATCCTGCGACCATTATACTGCGGCTTTCTGAGAGAAAGAGAAAGGTTTCATGAATCGACCTGATTTTGTATCGAAACGACCGTCACCACCCAGACCTCAACCTTTAATTCCTGTGGATGCAATTCCCTCTACATAATATTTCTGCAGGAAAATAAACATGAGCAGCATTGGTATCGCTGAGATAGTCAGCGAGGCCATGATTGGTCCATAGTTGATCGGCTTAGAGCCAAAGAAAGTCTGGATCGCCAGCTGGATCGTCCTCTTCTCCTCCCCCGTGACAACCAGCAAAGGCCACATAAAATCGTTCCAGTGCGCTACAAAATCGAGGATTAAAATTGTGGCATAAACGGTTCCCGAAATCGGCATGACGACTGTGAAAAAAGTTTTGATTGGCCCGCACCCGTCGATCTTGGCCGCCTCCAGCAGGTCATTCGGAATATCGAGAAAGAACTGCCGAAACATATAAATACTAAAACATTTCGCAATAAAAGGAACGATCAGCGCCGCCCAGGTATTGATCCAGCCCAAATCCGCCATCTCCCTGTACATGGGCAGCATAATCGCCTCAGCAGGAAACACCATCAGGCTGATCACCAGTGTCAAAAGCGCGTCTTTTCCCTTAAATTCAAACTTTGCAAGCGCATAGCCGCACAGGGAATTGACAAGCAGATCCATCACAATAATAATCATGACATAGAAGATGCTGTTAAATATAAACTTCCACATATTGATACGCTCAAACACTTCCCTGTAATTTCCGAAAGATGCATTCGACGGCACAAACGTCGCCAGGGTATTCAGTCCCTTAAAAATTTCAGCTTCCGGCTTTAAAGATGCAGCAATCATCCAGATTAGGGGAGACACAAAAATCAATGCGATAATTGTATTTCCAAGATAAAATATAAGATTACCAGCTTGTTTTCTCTGTTTCTGTGTCATAAGGACTCTCCTTTCTGTTCCATGCAGGCCTTTACTCTGCCTTAATAATTTTTTTCATCCCAATTGATAAAGAAATGACAATGACGAAAAATACCGCCGCCACGCAACAGGCATACCCGAAATTTCTCTTCTGAAAACCCTGCTCATACACGTAATACACTAAAGTTCTGGTGGCATTCTGCGGTCCGCCCTTCGTCATCACGTAGGGCTGTGTAAACAGCTTCATCGCCTGAATCACTGTAATCATAATGACGTAGGAAATCACATTTTTGAGTCCCGGCAATGTCACATACAGGAAACTTTTCCATTTCCCCGCCCCATCTATAGAAGCCGCCTCATACTGGTCCTTTGGAATGCCCTGCAAGCCCGCCAGGAAAATCATCATCTGGTACCCCGCTCCCTGCCATGCCGACATAAAGATAATGGAATTCATCGCCGTCTTCGGATCATTCAGGAAACCGCAGGGTTCCATCCCCAGTTTTACAAGAAGCGCATTCAAAAGGCCACTGCTCGGATTTGAGTTGTACAAAACTGTCCATAGAATTGCCACCACTACCATGGACGTAACCTGAGGGCTGAAATAAGCTGCCCGGAATATGGAGACACCTTTTCTTCTGGATGAAATCAAAAGCGCCAATGCCAGTGCCAGCACTGTCTGAAAAGGCACAACCAAAACCGTAAAATGCAGCGTATTCTTTACTGCAATCCAAAAATCTTTATCCTGAAACAATTCTATGAAGTTGTTCAGTCCGCAAAATTTAATCCTGTCCGGACGCATGATATTGTAGTCCGTGAAGGCATACCTGACAGTCTGCAATGCCGGGTAGAGCAGGAAAGCCGCCAGCAGCACGACCGCTGGAAGAATGAAAATGTACGCCGCTTTTCTCTCGCTCTTTTTATCTACTGATACATGCATAACCAATTCCTCCCTTTCCTCTACTCCGCGTAGTATTTATTGTAATCCTTATCCGTAGCTGCCGCCGCCGCATCCAGCGCCTCCTTCGCGTCCACACCCGTAAAAATATTCAGCATCGCCTCCGAAAACTCAGCCGACAGCACGCTGTAAGAAGGCGTACGCGGTCTCGGATGCCCTGTCTCCATAAGCTGTTCTTTGAACAGTGAACGTGGATACTCATTGTACTCTGTCAACACGTCATAGCTGGAAGCTCTTGTGGGCGGCTTGGAGATCGCCTGTGCATATGTCGTCACATTATCTTTTGAAAACAGGAAATTCATAACTTCCTTAACCGCATCCAAATCCTGTGCGTTTTTTGTCACGGACGCTGACCAGTCGCCGGTGGGCGACGTCAAAACACCACCGTCGTCTGCTATCGGAAAATATGTCACACCCCAATTCAGATCGGGATAGTCGTTTTCCAGCGTCGCCACCTCCCAGGATCCACCGAGCATAGTAGCCGCCCGCCCATTGTGGAATTCCTTCTGAATCGGATCGATATTGGCGCAGCCTTCCTGAATCAGACTGTTCAAAAACTCCGCCGCCTCCACGCCCTCCGGGCTGTTGATATAACCGTCCGCCTGACTGCCGTCCGCACTGATCAAGTCAGTGCCGTTGGAAATCCAAAACTGCTCCAAAACATAGGGAAGCCCTTCTCCTTTATCCATGATAATATTCGTGCCCACCACATCGTCTTTCGTCAGCTTTTTCGCCGCATCATAGAACTCTGACCAGGTCCACGCATCCTCTTTTGACGTAGGTATACGAATACCCGCCTCATGTAACATGTCTGCATTGTAGTATAAAGCCACCGAACTTTCCGTCGCTCCCACTGCATAAATTTTTCCGTCATATGTATTCTGCTGCTTGGAGGAATCCAAAAAATCGTCCCAGTCATCCTGTGTAAAGAAATCATCGATTGGCAGCGTAATCTCATTCGCTGCATAGACTGATACCGTTGGACCATCCACAAACAAAATATCCGGCAAATCGTTGGAAGTAATCGCCGCATTAATCTTATCTTCGTATGCATAGGAATCCGCCCGCACAATCGCCTCTCTCTGTAGGTGAATGGATCCCTTGTGCTCCTCATTGAACTGTTCGATTTTTTCAACCCACCATTCTTCAATCGCGGGTTCATCCGTAGGACTCCACACCGTGATCACAGACTCGCCAGCTTCATTGACCCGCTCTTTCGTCTGACCACACCCGGCACACAGACCTGAAACCGCCATCACCGCAAGTACTGCTGCCATCACCTTTCTCTTCACCTTGACCACTCCTTTCTTTTCCTTTCATCACGTTATCGTTCACTGCCATATAGATTTCATACCTGCAAGCTCTGCCAGCGCAATCTTTTCCGGCTCATCGGCATACAGCTCAAAACAGCCATTCTTCGAAGTGTTATAAAATATCTTCGTGCCTGCCGCCTCTCCTTCATTCACAAAAACTTCCACAACCCTTCGATCCATATAAATTTCCAATGTCCGCACTTCCTCTACTTCCGCCCCAAAGTAGATTCCTTCGCTTTTGACTCCTTCAGTCACTATCTGCAAACCGTCACGTCCATGAATGAGAGAGAGCGACTTCTCCCCATCCCTGCCGAGCAATATCGAGAAAAAAGGATTTCCATTGAATCTCATTTCCGCTCTGTACGCATTGCCTGTAATCTCCTTCATTTCCACGTTCTCACCCCCGCCCCGATAGAGGATATCACCCTTTAGAGACAAGATTTCCCGAACCGGCGCCATGTACAATTTCCCTTCCCTGATATGAAGTTCCCTGGGGATTGTCACACTGCCGTAAGCGCCGTTTTCACAGGCCTCATGTTCCTTATAAAAATCGGAAATCCAACCGACCATGATTCTCCTGCCTTGGTGCACAAAGCTCTGCGTTGCATAGCAGTTGCTCCCAAAGTCAACCCAGCCGCTATTTTCTATTTCCAGCTTTCTCTCCTTCCAATCCCCGATATAATACCTGCACATCTGATATCTTCCGCCTTCGTCACGATGCTCCATCCACGCACCCATGGCCAGATATTTTCCATCCAACTCCATAAAATCCGGGCACTCAAAACAGCGAATCTTCTCTTGCTCCTCCAGCAGAAGAGGATGTACGTATTCCCAATGTTCCATATCCCTTGATTCGTAAAGGAGAATTGCTCCCTGTCCTCCCGACGCGCTTCCAAGAACCATATACCATCGCTCCCCGATCTGCAGTACCTTGGGGTCTCTGAAATCGAAGGAAGCTTCCCCCGGGCCGCGTTCTATCATACATTTTTCTTTCGAAAAGTGGATCATATCCCTGCTGCGCATCATCCACTGCTGCTCCACAGTATCCCCACAGTCTATCAGCGGTCCTTTATGCCTTGTCAGGTAAAATATTACCTCGTCCTCCATAGCCACCGCACATCCTGAAAATGCCCCGCCCTTAATCTCCTCCGGTCTCTCCAGAATCTCTGCCTGCGGCTCCAGCACTACAGGCAGATGCGACCAATGAATCAAGTCACAGCTGACCGCATGTCCCCAGTACATATTCGACCACTCCTGCCCATGGGGATTAAACTGATAAAACATGTGATAATAGCCCTTGAACCAACACATGCCATTGGGATCGTTCATCCAGTTTTTCCAGGGTGAAAAATGGTATGTCTCCCGCGTCGGCTGGTCATACCAAGCTGCCTGATCCGCTATGGCAAAACGCCCGTCTGTCTGCCGCCTTTCCAGATAACATACCCCCGTCTCCAAAATGTCCTCATTTCCGCTCAGATAACAGAGGGAAACTTCGCAGGATTCACACAAAATCTCATAATCCGTATCTTGCTGCACCTGGAACTTCAACCACGCGTGATATGTTTTACCCGCCGCCTGCACCATGCCGTTCTGTCCTTCCCCATCATTTTCCCCTCCCGAACTGACATGCTTCACAGGGAAAACCCGGACCAGTCCGCCTGCTGCCGTCTGTTTCGCAAAAATCTCCAAACAAGTATACTGCCCTGTATTCATTTCCATCTCCCTTCCTATCCATTCTCTATGTTTACAACACCATGGTATTGTGTGGAACCGTTTCTATCTATTTTCCCCTTTCTTCTGTTCTTCTCATTCTCCTATTATACATATTTACAACATTTATTTTATGGAACCCGTTCCATAACTTGATTATATTTCCACAATAGTTATTTGTCAATCACCAGACATATTTTTTACCCTATATACAAAAAAGCAGGGGTTGTTTTTGTACACATTGCACAACCCCTGCCACATTCTCAACTATGTATTTTTATACTAGTATGATCCACCTGATACCAGCAGGCAGCCTTTGACGCCAGCCTTACCGATCACTGTCACACTTCCTGTTAAGCGCCTTCCCTCTCTGCCTTGGTCGTTCCTCCATAACAGACCTCCACATTCAATATCTGCCGGTGCAGAATATCCCTTCGCTGTTCAATCTGATCAAGCAGTGTATTTACCGACACCTCTGCCAGAAGCGGCACGTTCTGTCTGATTGCCGTGATATGCGGATACACCATCTTCGTCACGCTTGTAGCGTCGAATCCCACCAAACTGATATCCTCCGGTATATGCATCCCTCTCTGACTTGCCATGTTCATATACGCCACAACTCCCAAATCTCCCGCAAATATCCCATCAATATCAGAATACCCGTCCACAAGGTTCCGCGCCGCCTCATAAAAAGCCTCCCAGCTAAACACGTTCCAATCCATCGATATCGACCGCACCCTGACATGATGATCTTCCAACTTCTTTTGAAAAACCAAATGCCTTTCATTCGCCAGAATGTGCGGGGAAACGCCGGCAATCTGCAAAACATTTTTCCTGCCGTCCCGAATCATCAATTCCGCCGCCAACTCGCCACCCATCATGTGGTCACTACCCACAATCGGTATCTTCGGCCCAAAATCACGGTCAATGGAGACAATCGGCTTCTCGTGTCTCAAATATTCCTCTCCGTCAAGACAATGGGATCCTGTGATAATTCCATCCACGATATTTCGCTCCAGCATATCGAGATATTCCCGCTCCCTATCGCTGACACCCACGGCATTACAGACCATCGTTTTATATCCCTGCTTATAAAGCTGCATCTCTATATGTTTGACCAGACAGGAAAAGAACGGATGATCCAAATCCGGTACAATCACACCCACAATCCCGCTCCTGTTACGGAAAAGGTTCCGCGCCAGCTCATTGGGCGTATAATTCAATTTCTGTACTGCCTTATCTATCTTTTTACGCGTCGCGGGAGAAACATATCCTGTATTATTGATTGCCCGTGATACCGTTCCCACGCCAACACCGGCTTCCCTCGCCACGTCCTTGATGCTTGCCATAACTGCTGCTCCTTATACATTTATCTCCCTCATTTTTCCAGTATACTCTAAAAAGCAGCTGTGCTCAACTCTCTTTCCCATACGAAAAATCCGGAGAGACGCCAAATCTACCAACGCCCTCCGGGTTTTTATCCTCACTGCTCCATTTGTCTGCCAAGAAACCCTGCAGCCGACTGAATCAATTTCTGTTCCACCTCACCCATCTTTGACTTATGATCCATCTCCACCAGAATCACTGAGCCGATCACATCCCCCTCACAGATGATGGGGCTGATAGCCTCATGATGAAATTCATCTGCGTCATTGCTGACTTGAATAAAGTTTCTATCACCTTTTGTCGCCACCACACTCTCCCTGTTGTCAATTTTTTCCTCCAGCTCCCTGCTGATAGACTTGCCCAGGAGATTTTTCATGCCGCCCGAAACCGCGATAAACTGATCTCTATCTGAAATCATGGCAATGTGGCCGGAAACCTGCGCCATACTCTCCGCATATTGTTTCGCAAAAGTGCCCATCTCTCCTATGGGAGAATATTTCTTCAGAATAATTTCTCCCTCTCTATCGGTATATATCTCCAGCGGGTCCGCCTCTCTGATCCGCAGAGTCCTGCGGATCTCCTTTGGAATTACGATACGTCCCAGATCATCTATTCTTCTGACAATACCTGTTGCTTTCATATCCTATAACCTCCATCTACAAGTTGTAGTTAATTTTTGTTTTATGTTTTACTATTATTTGTAGAGTAGGAAATTATATACATCCAGTTGTTATTCACTCCATTATTGACAAAATATTTCTTTAAAAGGTTTTTAGGCAGCCGCGGCGGCTTTTTAAAAACTGCGATCTCACCATTCAGTATTTATTTGTTGAAAACAATATATTATACTGGTTGTGTCAACGATATAAGAATGGAAAAGTTTGAATACCTACATGGAGGGAAGAAATGTCCAATGAAATATTAAAATCTCTGTATGAAAGAAAATCGGTCCGCATATTTACCGAGGAAGAAATTACTGACGAGGACAAAAAGCGTATTTTGGAGGCGGCATTACAGGCGCCTTCGGCGGGCTGTCAGTTATTGTATACAATTCTCGACATCACGAATGAAAGTAAAAAAGAAAAGCTTGCCATATTGTGTGACAACCAGCTCTTCATGGCAAAAGCAAAAATGATGCTTGTATTTTGTGCGGACTGCCAGAAATGGCTTTCCTTTTATGAGGAGGCAGGACTGAAACCGCGCAATCCTGGCGTCGGTGATTTGCTTCTTGCTGTGGAGGACGCGCTGATCGCGGCGCAAAATGCGGTGACTGCAGCAGAAAGTCTCGGAATCGGCTCCTGTTATATCGGTGATGTTATGGAAAATGCAGAAGAAATGAAAACGCTTTTACAGCTTCCTAAATATGTGTACCCCGCATGTCTGCTCATTTTCGGACATCCAACCAAACAGCAGAAAGAACGTAAAAAGCCGGAGCGGTTTCTGGCATCGGACATCGTCTGTGAAAATGTCTACCAGGAGAAGAGCGGCACGCAGATCCGGGAAATGTTTTCGGAAAAAACTGGCGCTAAAAGCTATGATGAATGGATGGAGGCTTTCTGGAGGCGAAAATACGAGTCAGATTTTTCCAGAGAAATGAACCGTTCTATGGAAGTATATCTGCGGGACTTCCGCTAGCGAAAAACCATTTGTTGATGCAAAATGAGATCAATCATGTTATACTTTTGTTAGTCAATACCCCGCCGCAAGCAACGGGCATGGAATTTATCCCGGGGTTATTGACCCTCGCGGCATTCGTCAATTGTTCGTGCAAGTACGGCCTCTTGGCTCATTGTTCGCGGGAATCAATTCAGATGCGCAGATATCAATAAAATAAAGAAACGGAGGTATAAAACCATGGCACATCAAAATTTACCCGCTGCTGAAGCTTTATCAAAACTAAAAGAGGGAAACAAACATTATCTGACCGTTTCCAGCAATCCCGGCGATGTATCCCCTCAGATCAGACAGAAAACCTGCGATGAAGGACAGACACCCTATGCCATCGTCATTACCTGCTCAGATTCCCGTGTAATCCCGGAGAGCATTTTTACAGCAGGTATTGGTGAGTTGTTCACAATCCGTGTCGCAGGAAACGTGATGGATCATCACCAGCTTGGGAGTGTTGAGTACGCGGCGGATCATCTTGGCACCAACCTTGTCGTTGTACTAGGACACACCCACTGCGGCGCTGTTGGAGCAGCACTCACAAGCAGTCCTGACGGGTTTGTAAAATACATAACTGACGAGATCAAAAAAGCAATTGGCGATGAGAAGGATGAACTGGCAGCCAGCCGCTTAAATGTGGAGAGAAGCGTTTCCATCATCAAAGAGCAGCTTAAACTCACTGATGAATCTCCTCTCAAGGTGTGCGGCGCCATTTATCACATCGACACTGGATTGGTGGAATTTATGGAATAGTCAAGAAGAAACACCGCTCTTGTATCACTACAAGGCGGTGTTTTTATCCTCCTGGAAATTATGATTGTTCCCGTTGGCAATTGTTTTTTCATCTTTTACTTCTTTACACCCTTTGCGCCGGATAAATTCGCTCCCTGTAAAATATTACTGTCAAAGGAGGTCATCATGCTCTGCTCCTCCCTCTCCCTCTTGAGCGCCAGCTTTACCATATCATCCAAAAGCTCCGCATAAGGCTTTCCCAAAGCCTCCCAGAGATAAAAAGCAAGCGAACCCGGAATGGGATTGATTTCATTTACATACACTTGATCCGTATCCTTATCAATCATAAAATCAATTCTTGCTACACCGTTACAGCCAAGCACGCGAAAAGTATCCACCGCAAGACGTCTGATCTCTTCTCTCTTCTCCGATTCAAGCTTCGCCGGCAATTCTCTCTTTGCCGTTCTCATGCCCTCAGAACCGCCTTTGCCGCCCGCCACATACTTATCCTCATAGCTCAAAATTTCATCGCTGGAAATCGGTTCCTCACATTCGGAAGCCTGTGCCTCCTCGTAATCCCCCAAAACCGCACAGTTAATCTCCCGCAGATTCATAATCGCCCGCTCCACCAAAACTTTTGGCCCGAAGGTAAAGGCATATTCCAGTGCTTCCCTGAACTCCTCTCTGCTCTTTGCCACCTTAATTCCCACACTGGAGCCAAGATTGACAGGTTTCACAATAACAGGGTATGCAATTTTGTTCTCTATCTTGTTGTAAATATCTTCTTCCTCTCTCTGATAGTCCTTCACGTGGATCGTCACACAATCAAGGACAGGGATGTCATTATCTTTTAACACCGTCTTCATCACATATTTATCCATCGTCACAGCCGACGCCATCACATCGCAGCCTGCAAACGGAATATTGTAATGGCGTAAAAAGCCCTGCAGAGAGCCATCCTCCACATTGGCGCCATGTACCACAGGAAAGGCCACATCGATCTGCGCCACCTCTGAATTTCCAAATTTCTTTTCCGGATACTGTATCAGCTTCACACAATTCTGCTCACACATCAGAAAGACCCGCGTACTCTTCTTTAACAATTCCGGAATATTCTTGTAGTTGGCAATATCCGCTATCGTTTCCCCTGTATAAAGCTCGTTTTCTTTTGTAATATAAATCGGAACCAAATCATATTTTTCTTTATCAAAAGCATTGTATGCTTGTAGACCGGAGATGACAGACACCTCATGTTCCACGCTCTTACCGCCAAAAAAAACTCCTACTCGAATTTTCATTTTCCCTCGCTCCCTTTCCAGCCCTGCTCTTCATTTAAGCTTTTCACGCAAATCATGCATTCCTCTAGACCGCGTCTTTGACACTCTTTTTATTCCGTTTGGGCTCTCACACTATTTTATGCATAATTATCTGGCAGATCGTTTTCTATTAAAATCACTTTCTGTCTCTCACCTGGAATCGCATTCACCATTCGAAATGCCTCCTGCAGATCATCCACCAAAATCATCTTGTTCGGTGCAAATCCAGCCTCCAAAAGACCGTCTTGAATTGGTTTCGTCTGTTCCTTCCCTACAAGAACAGCATAGTCGCACTTGTCAGCGGCATAAAGACCAACCTCTTTATTCTCATCATACTGCTTCTCGCCCAGCTCCACCATTCCCGGCGTCATTAAAATTCGTAGTTCTTTGAACATAGCCAGCGTATCAAGAGCCGCCTCAAAACCGCTTTTGTTTGAATTATAAGCATCATCCAATATTATTCTGTCGCCTTGTCTGATGAGCTGCAGCCTATGAGGTACGCTCTCCAACTGCCTTACCGGATAGAGCAGCTTTTCCATAGAAAGGCCCAGTGTGTGCGCCACGGCAATAGCGCCTGCAATATCCTGTACATTATGGCTGCCTACCAGCTTCGTATGAAACTCATAAACTTCACCGCTCTCATCCTTCATCTTAAAGGAGGATCCTCTGGAAGAAACCTCAATATCATATGCCAGAAAATCTACATTCTCCCCTTCGGTTCCGTAGCTTACTACTGTTTTTTCTAACTTATGCTCTCTGATATAGGCATTGTCATAATTTAAAAATACTTTGCCTGTATCTGGCACCGCGTCTGCCAGTTCAAACTTGGTGGCAATGATATTTTCTATCGTGTGAAAACTCTGCAGATGCTGTGGACCAATGGACGTGATAATGCCATAGTCAGGGTGTACCAAATCGCAGATCTCTTTAATATCACCCACCTGCCTGGCACCCATCTCACAGATAAAAATCTCGTGAAAAGGCTTCATGTGCTCCCGAATCGTCCGCACCACTCCCAGTGTCGTATTAAAATTTCCCGGTGTGCACAGCACATTATACTGTGCAGCGAGAAGCGTATTTAAAAAGTATTTCACGCTGGTCTTTCCGTAGCTGCCCGTCACTCCGATAATCTTTAGATGCGGCATTCCACGCAAAATGCGCGCCGCATCATCAATGTAACGCTGGTTGATTCTCTGTTCTATGGGATGATTAATCAAATTCGTGAGAAGAATGAGGAGAGGCTGCAGGACAAACAAGAGCAGCAAAAGCAGCTCCACATTCCGCAGAAGCGGATGCTCCGGCTCCGCCATCGCACCGTGCAGTGTCAAAATCATTCCTCCCGCCATCGTCAGCCACATAACTGGCAATAAAACCATCATGAGAACGAGCAGATACAAAACTCCTGTAGTGATCAGCATCCGTCTGACGCGTGGTGTATATACCAACGGTTTTTTTGCTCTGCGGGGTTTGTTGACTAAAATGGTCATCCCATTCATCACACATGCCGCTAAGAGACACCCTCTGTTTCCCACAAGTACAAGGGGAAGCGAGATAAACGCATACAAACTTTTGCCCAGCAGGCGGCCCACATTCGTGTGCACTCTGATCCACTCGCCGTATTCCCGCGGTTTATAGGAGTTTTGCTGAAACATATGCATCAAATACAATATATACCAGACCGCCCCCACTGCATAAGTGGTGAGCCATATGACAAAGATGACGATATCCATTCCTGTCTGTGATTCCTCTCTCTTATAAAATCAGATGCTCCTGTTTCAAGCCTGGCGGATTTTGAATCCCGTCACGCCAAGTGTCGAAACCTTCGTCATTGAAAAAAGGCTTTCAGTGCGCCATTTACCTTCGCAGGCTGTTCTGCAAAAGAAAAATGTCCTGCCCCTTCGCACACCACCAGTCCTGCGTCTGCAATCAGCTCTTCCATCCGCCTCGCGTCGCCGATAGGCGTGGCCGTATCCAAGTCTCCCCAAATCAAAAGAGTGGGGCATTTCACCAAATGAATAAGCGGCTCCAGATCCTCATTGACCACTTTCACAAGCGTCGCTCTCATCAGGGGCGTTGCATTATTATAATCAGCAGACCCTCTCTTTCGCCGCATATCCTCCACCGCATCCGGATAGAGAAAGTGCATCACTTTCGTACTCATAAATGCCCTGCCAAGCTTATAACATCTGAGGCTCGCCTTCTGCCAGAAAGTCTTTTTCGGCAAAATTCCCGCACTGTCAATCAGAACAGCCCGGTCTATGAAAAAGGGCAGCTTCTCTCTGGCATTCATCTTAAAAAACACCCTGCCGCCAAAAGAATGTACCACCACACTCAGCCTTCCAAGCTGAAAAGAATCAATAAACTGCAGGACAAAATCCACGTAATCATCCACGCACCAAGGCTGCGGCGGTTCCGGTGTCTTCCCGAATCCGGGCATATCCAATGCAATCACTCTTCGGTTCTGCTTCAGCGTATCAATGATTCCCTGATACAAGGTGATATTGGCTCCCCAGCCGTGCAGCAAAAGCACGGCATCGCCCTCTCCCACATCTATATAATTCACAGGAATCCCATCTATTTTCTTGACCATACATTCTCCCACGAGCCATTTCTAACTTCCTGTAATATTATACTGTATTCCCCATTAGCCCGCAATATAATCCTTATAATCCAATTCGGTGGCAAACAACATGTATACCCCGTTCACATATCCCATATATCCGTTATCGACTGTATATCCTTTCATATTCTCTTACCCCTTTCCTGTTCATCATTCCGAACCTGTGTTCTAATAAGAGAATATCAAATATAAAGTCCTATATTTCGGACTTACATCACAGTAAACAAAAATAGAGGACTTTAAACAAAGTCCCCCTCTGATCTCTCAGACCTTTTTCCTGCATAGCATAATCCCGATAAGCAGCAGAACCGGGAAGATCACACCGGCCAGGATTCCCATCTTTAAATTATCCCCCAAGGCACCAGATACCATACCAACTACCGTAGGTCCGCCCGAGCAGCCAATGTCTCCCCCCAGCGCCAGCATCGCAAACATCGCTGTCCCTCCTCTGGGAATCGCGGCTGAAGCCTTGCTGAAACTCCCCGGCCACATAATCCCCACGGACAAGCCGCAGAAAGCGCAGGCCGCCAAACTAACCACGGCCACTGGTGACAGGGAAATACAAAAATAAGACGCAATGCATAGAAGGCAGCTGTACACCATAAATTGGTCCAAATTTATTTTGTCGCCATATTTTCCATAAAATAGACGGGAAGTTCCCATCAGTATAGCAAAAGCCATGGGCCCTGCCAAATCTCCCGCCGCTTTGGAAATACCAAGTCCCATCTCCGCAAAAGTAGAAGCCCATTGGCTGACCGCCTGCTCACTTGCCCCGGCACAAATCATCATAATGAGCAGAATCCAAAATATTTTCATAGAAAATAATTCTTTCAGACTGAGTCCCTTTTCACCTTCTTCGATCAGCGACGCAATGGGCGCCTTCGCAAACACCATCGCATTGCACAGAGGAATGAAAGACCAGATCACCGCCAATATCTTCCAGTTGGAAATCCCGAATACACTGAAAAAAATAGTGGATATCGCCACCACACCCACATGCCCCCAGCAATAGAAAGAATGGAGCATACTCATGGCTTTCTCCTTGTTGTCAGAAGGACATGCCTCCACCACCGGACTCACCAACACCTCCAGCAGACCGCCGCCCACCGCATAGATCATAACAGACAGAAGAATCCCGGCAAATGCACTTGGCAGACATTCCGGCAGGATTGTAAGAAGAATCAGCCCCAGAGCTGCCATCACATGAGCGATGATCAGCGACGCACGATAGCCAATCCTGTCCACAAAACCAACCGACAGAAGGTCTACTAAAAGCTGAATCCCAAAATTGAAGGTGACCAGCATTGTGATCTGAGACAACGGGACACCGTAAGTTCTCTGAAATGTCAAAAACAAAAGAGGAACAAAATTATTTACCACTGCCTGCACGATATAGCCCACAAAGCAGGCTGTCACTGTTTTGTTATATTGATTTTTCATTTTTCCATCCATTCCGAAACGTCACAAACTCCGACTAAACTTGTTTAGTCGATTGAATTGTTTAAACTTCCTTTGTCATCATTTGATACAGTGCTAAAATCTCCTCTCCTGCCGCCAGCTCCTCTGAAAAGGCAGAAGCGCTCCCAGCCGCCACTCCCATATAAAAAGCTTGTCTATAATCCTGCCCGGCAAGCCATCCGGCCACAAAACCCGCCGCCATGGAATCTCCCGCACCTACCCCGTTTACTAATTTTCCATCAGGGGCAGGAGTTTCATATACACTGCCGTCCTCCGCAAGCAGCACTGCACCCGCGCCCGCCATGGATACCAACACGTTTCGAGCCCCCATCTCCTGCAGTTTCTTTGCATAGGGAACTACTGCAGCCCTGTCACTGAGCGCAGCTCCAAAGATTTCTCCCAGCTCATGGTGATTGGGTTTAATCAGGAAAGGATGCAGCGGCAGCGCTTTCAAAAGAGCATCCCCCGATACATCCACTACGGTCATAACACCTGTCCGCAGTCTCTCCATCATATGTAAATAAGTCTCTTTAGAAAGAGAAGCAGGAATGCTTCCCGACAAAAACAGCACATCACCTGCCGAAAGCTCCTCCAACCGCTTCATCAGCAGCTCCAGCTTCTCTCCCGGAATTTCCGGCCCCTGCCCATTGATCTCCGTTCCCTCCACCGATTGCAGTTTGATATTAATTCTGGTAAGACCTTCCTCCAGCATAATCAAGCCATTTCCTATCCCACGCTCTGTCAACTGTCTCACCGCTTCCTGTCCGGTAAAGCCCGCCACAAAGCCCAGCGCTTCACTCTCATAACCCAGATTCTTGAGTACCGTTGAGACATTAATGCCTTTGCCGCCCACACTCATATGTTCTGATTTCGTACGGTTGGTGTAACCCATCCTAAAATGATCCACGGACACAGCGTAGTCCAGAGAAGGATTCAAGGTAACTGTATAAATACGTCTTTTCATCTCTTTTATTCCTCATGATTTATTACTATTCGAAAGCATCCCCAAACAGCAGCCCTTCCATCCTCGAAAGTGCCTCCTGCGTCAGACTAAGCAGAGTCTCCTCATCCTTTTCGATCACTCCGCACTTTCTATAATGGAGAAAGAAAGCAGGCCCGCCCTTGGGATCAAACTGCAGCTTTCCGCCATAATCGCTGACAAGAAGCGGAATATTCTTCACCTGTATGGGTGCGTCCGGCCGCAGAGTAAAGCAGATTTTTTCGTTCTTCCCCTTCACCTCCGGCATATAAAGTCTGTGGGCGTGAGAACGGATCAGTGCAATCCGCAGAAGGTTCTCCACTGATTTCGGTATTTGACCAAAACGGTCAATTAATTCTTCCCGCATATCACTGCACTCCTGCTCATTCTCTATACCTGCAATCCGCTTATAAATATCTAGTTTCTGCACTTCGTTTACAATATAGACAGGCGGAATATACGCGTCCACATCCAAGTCCACCGAGGTGTTGAAATCTTCAATGACTGAGATTCCCTTTCTAACTTTGACCGCCTCGTTTAACATTTTACAGTAGAGATCATACCCCACCGCCTGCATATGCCCATGCTGGCTTTTACCCAGAAGATTCCCTGCACCACGAATTTCCAAATCCCGCATAGCAATCTTAAATCCGCTGCCAAGTTCCGTAAATTCACGGATGGCTTCCAAACGTTTTTCCGCAACCTCCTTTAATACTTTGTCGCGTTTATACATGAGAAAAGCATAGGCAGTCCTATTGGAACGTCCAACACGTCCTCTGAGCTGATAGAGCTGAGAAAGTCCCATTTGATCAGAGTCATGGATAATCATTGTATTTACGTTAGAGATATCTAATCCCGTCTCGATAATGGTGGTGGATACCAGCACATCAATCTCTCCGTTCACGAAATCGTACATGATCCGTTCCAGTTCTGATTCCTTCATCTGCCCGTGGGCGAAAGCCACATTCGCCTCCGGCACCAGCTCGCTGATGGAAGCTGCCACATCCGCTATGTTATTGACACGATTATAGACATAATAAACCTGTCCTTCTCTGGCAAGTTCCCTGACGACAGCCTCTCTAACCAGCTCCTCATTGTATTCGCACACAAAAGTCTGAATTGGCAGTCTGTCTTCGGGAGCTTCCTCTAATACACTCATATCACGAATTCCCACCAGACTCATATGCAGTGTCCGAGGAATGGGTGTAGCTGTCAACGTCAGCACATCCACATTCTCCTTCAACTTCTTAATTTTTTCCTTGTGCGTTACACCAAAGCGCTGCTCCTCATCTATAATGAGAAGTCCCAGATCTTTGTACTCCACATCCGCCGAAAGCACGCGGTGTGTGCCAATCACAATGTCCACCATGCCCTTTTTCAAATCCGTTATCGTCTTTTTCTGTTCCGCCGCTGTGCGGAACCGCGAAAGCAAATCAACCCGCACCGGGAAATCTTTCATCCTCTGGACAAAAGTATGGTAATGCTGTTGAGCAAGAATGGTGGTGGGTACCAGATAGACCACCTGTTTATTCTCCTGCACCGCCTTAAATGCAGCACGGATGGCAATTTCTGTCTTACCATAACCTACATCCCCGCAAATGAGACGGTCCATAATCTTTTCACTTTCCATGTCCGCCTTCGTAGCCATTATAGCCGCGGCCTGATCCTCCGTCTCCTCAAAGGGAAAGAGCTCCTCAAACTCTCTCTGCCACACCGTGTCCTGTCCGTAGCAATAGCCTTTGCCATTTTGCCTGGCCGCATATAATTCCACCAGATCTCCCGCTACTTCCTCCACCGCCGTGCGTACTTTCGACTTCGTTCTGGACCACTCCTGAGTGCCCAGTTTATTTAGCTTCGGCTTCGTTCCAGCCTCGGCGGAGGCATATTTTTGAATCACATCAAACCCCGTTGCCAGCACATAGAGATTTCCACCGTCACGGTAAGAAATTTTCATGTAATCCTTTACCACATGGTCCACTTCAACCTTCTCAATGCCTTGATAAATTCCCAGTCCATGGCTTTCATGGACTACATAATCACCCACCTTTAAATCATTAAAGTCATTGATCTTCTGTCCTTCATAATGTTTTTTCTTTCTCTTTTTTTTCTTCTGCGCACCGAAAATATCACTCTCCGCAATAACCATAAATTTCAGAAGTGGATACTCAAATCCCTTGCGCACTCTGCCATAACTGGTCATCACTTCCCCGGCCTGCACCTCCCGCATGGGATCCTCTGAGTAAAAGGCGCTGACCTCCTGCTCGCGCAAATCCTCCGCCAGACGCCTCGCCCTGGTTCTGGAACCGGAGAGCAGCAGAATCCGATACCCTTTTTTCTTATAATTCCTTAAGTCTTTTACTAACGCATCAAAACTGTTGTTGTAGGAAGGAAGACTGCGCGCCTGTACAGCAAACCGTTTGTCCGCCTTCAACAGCGGGTTTCTGCCCTCCATTGCAGAAAGACTCACCACATGCAGATCTTCCAGTTTCGCTGCCACAGCCGCCGAAGGAAACAAAACTTCCATCTGCCCTGGCAGAATATATCCCTTCTCGGCACGATGTGACATACTCTCCCGAAATTCCAGCTCCACAGCATCTACGTGCTCTTTGATTCGAAGCGGCTCATCCAGAAAAATGCAGCTTTCCTTCTGCACAAAACAAGCCATAAGTGAAACAATCTCCGGGCAGAAATAGTGCACGTAACTCTCCAGATTCACCGCGTGATAGGAAAGTCCCAGTTCCATAAGCGCTTCTGTAAGCTCCTTCACCTGCATTTCAATGCGGTGTGCCTCCTCCGTCTTCATCTGCTTTCTGAGTACCTGTGCCTGTACTTTTCCCTCTTTCTTTATTTTGGAAAGGCCTTCCTGCAGTTCCTCTTTCGAGAGAATGAGTTCTGTTGCCGGATATATGGACACCGCCTCCAACTTCTCTATGGAACGCTGGCTTAACACATCAAAGCTGCGGATAGACTCCACTTCATCTCCCCACAATTCTACTCTGTAAGGATTTTCTTCGGTCAAGTCAAAAATATCGACAATGCCTCCCCGAATACTGAACTGCCCCGGCGCCTCCACCTGGCTGCTCCTCTCATAACCAATCCTGACTAAGGCCGCCGCTAATTCGCCCTCCGACACGCAGCCACGTTTATCCAGTTGTATCACCTGTTCCTGCCAAATCTGCATCGGCAGCTGGGGTACCATCAGCGCATCAAAGGTTGTGATAACCGTTAACGGCGTTCCCTCCGCCAGCCTGCGCAAGACTTTAATCCGCTCCGTAGTGAGCTGATTGCCGTGGATATCTGCCTGAAAGAAAATCAGATCCTTGGCTGGATACAACATGACATTCCTGTCATAAAACTGATATTCCTCATATAATTCTTTCGCTCTTAAGTCACTGAAAGTAACAATCAGTTTACGGCGAAAGTCCTCGCTTAAGCCGTAGATCATATGCAGTTTTTGGGAATCGACGCAGCCGCTTAGCGCGACAGAAACTTTTTCTCCCGCGAGCGTCTCCCTAATTTCTTCATATTCCCCCAGTTCCGAAAGCGGGGCCAGCAATGCTCTCATTGATCCCTCTCCTAGTAGTGTTTTATGAATTTATGTTGTCTCCTGCGGCGGATGTCTGCGCGCATTATATTCATTCATCGCGGCATCCGGCCCCTTTACAAGAATCATTTCTATGGCCAGTGCTGCAGTGCGGGCACTCTCATTCATGATTTCCCGCTCTTCTTCAAAATAATGGCACAGCACATAGTCCGCCAAATCCATCTTCGGCGGTTTTTCCCCAACGCCCATCCGCACCCGAATAAACTCATCATGCCCCAGATGCAGAATGATATTCTTCAAACCGTTGTGTCCCCCGTCGCTGCCACGCTTACGAATCCGGATCTGGCCCATATCGAGGTTGATATCGTCCGAAATCACAATTAACTCGCTTTTCTCGTCCACCTTATAAAAGTCTATGACGCTGCGGACGCTCTCACCACTCAAATTCATGTAAGTGAGCGGTTTCACAAGAACGGCCTTCTGCCCAGCCACAATTCCTTTACCGATCACAGCCTTATGCTTTTTTTCTCCCAGCACAATATCGTTTTTCTCCGCAATCGCATCAATCACATCAAAACCGATATTGTGCCTGGTGTTCAAATATTTTCTGTCCGGATTTCCCAAACCTACGATAATATACATAATTACCTCGATTCCATATATTTTCAGACACGAAAAAAGCAACCGCCGCTCACCAAAGTAGTTGGTTGCTTTTTGCTTTATTACTTATTCATTGATCTTGTCAATGGGTGTAAGGTTAACGCCCAAACTCGTAAGTATCACCTTTAATGAAATATAATCGTCTTTCAGGTCTTCATACGTCTCAACCGCGTTTTCTTTCCTTGCTAAAAGCATCCGTTTTTGCACTTTCTGAAAATCATTGATAGATCGTTCGATAATCTCACCGTTACTAGGCATCTCAGTCACCTCCCAATCGAAAAACACGGATATCTAATTGCATTTAGTATACCATGGCAAAGATAAAAAGTCTATTCTAATTTAAAGACAGCAGTCACACCGCCTTGTTTTCCCCAAAAAGAAGGACGCTCACGCGTCCTTCTTCAGTCACACTGCTTTCACTCAATATCCGGCTGCAAAAGTGTCTTCTCATAGCTTTCCAGAATAATCCTCTGAATTCTCTCACGAGTTTCAGAATTAATCGGGTGGGCGATATCGCGATACTCGCCATCTGACGCCTTTTTACTCGGCATAGCTATAAACAGGCCTTTTTCGCCCTCAATTACTTTAATGTCATGTACAACGAATTCGTCGTCAATCGTGATTGAGACGATTGCTTTCATCTTGCTGTCTTGAGTCATTTTGCGCACGCGGACATCAGTAATTCTCATGAAGCTCAGCCTCCTTATCATATGATACCGGACAGAATCCTCCCGGTTTTCACAAGCTTTTCCACACAAGTCATACTCATCAAGCCACGTAGCTTGTAATAAACATGTAATTAGTTATGCCCCTCTTACAGACAACTTAATTTCTCTTGACAATCACCCCTCATCACTTATTTTACTTTGCCAAACTCTGTCGGTTCAAATCAACAGGACTACAACGAATACCTGTCGTTATGCTCCACCACAATCTCTATTCCATCCTCACCCTTGTGGTAAGAGTTTGCGCGAATCGTACCTCTGCTCTCTACAATGCAGTTTTCTATATGCGTATTATCTCCTATATACACATCATTCAGGATGATGGAGTTCTTGATATAACAGTTGCTTCCAATGTACGTCTCCTTAAAGATCACGGAATCTTCTACCGTACCGTTGACAATACATCCGCTGGATATCAGGCTGTTTTTCACCTGTCCACCTACATTATACTTCGCGGGCGGCAAATCGTCTACCTTGGAATACACATCGGGATACTGTTTAAAGAAGTAATCTCTAATCTCCGGCTTTAGGAAATCCATATTTGTCTTAAAATAATCCTCCACCGTAGCGATATTGCTCCAGTATTCCTTTATTTTATAGCCGTAAATCCTTTTCTGATTCTTATAACGAATCAGAATATCTTTTACAAAATCGTAACGGTCTTCCTCTTTACATCTTTCGATCATCTCGATCAACATTCTTCTTCTGACCACATAGATACCACAGGAGATCGTATTTGACTTTGCCACTACCGGCTTTTCCTCAAAATCCTCAATACGGCTGTCTTCATTCATCTTCAGGATACCAAAGCGCTCCACATTCGTACCAGGCTCCATGTCTTTACAGACTACAGTAATATCGGCTTTTTTGTCAATATGATATTCTAAAACTTTATTATAATCCATTTTGTAGACACAGTCGCCGGAAACAATTACCACATAGGGCTCATGACTGTTCTTTAAAAAAGACAGATTCTGTGCGATCGCATCCGCTGTTCCCCGGTACCAGGCGTTACTCTCCGCTGTTGTCGCAGGAGTTTCCACAAACAGACCACCCTGTTTACGTCCGAAGTCCCACCATTTGGATGAGCTCAAATGCTCGTTCAGGCTGCCCGCATTATACTGCGTAAATACAGCCACTTTGTTGATATGGGAGTTGGTCATATTGCTAAGCGCAAAGTCAATACCCCTGTAACTTCCTGCGATAGGCATCGCACAGACTGCGCGCTTCTGGGTCAGCTGTCTGATCCTGTGATTGTTGCCACCCGCTAAGATAATTCCGATTGCTCTCACGATTTATCACCTGCCTTAATTAAAGTTTTGCCGCTGGGAAGACTGCCGTTTTCATAGTCCTCCGGCGTAGTCACACCGAACACCACAGAATTCTTCCCTACCGTAACTCCCTTGGGAATCACACTCTTTTCACCCACTGTCACTAGATCATGATCATAGATATTAGGATCTGTCTCATTGGGAACAGCTTCTCCGATCCCCAGCTTTACATTATCCTCAATCTCCACATTTTCTGCGACAATCGCCTTGTAGAGCTCACAGTTTTTCCCGATCCGGGTCTGATTCATGATGATGGAATCGCGGATTACCGTGCCTGCTCCAATGGTAACACCGCAGCCAATCACTGAATTATAAACCTGTCCGTATATTTCACAGCCCTCGCCGATAATACTCTTCTCAACTACGCTGTCCGCTGCCAGATACTGAGGCGGCAGGATCTCACTCTTTGTGTAGATCTTCCAGTATTCCTCGTAAAGGTTAAACTCGGGCACAATGTCAATGAGCTCCATGTTTGCCTCCCAGAAGGAATGGAGTGTTCCCACATCCTTCCAGTAGCCATTAAATTCATAAGCATAAAGCGGCGCACCCTTTTTATGGCAGTAGGGAATCAAATGCTTACCAAAATCTAACCCCGGCTGCTCCTTATTGGCAAGCAGCGCCTCCTTAAGCGTCTTCCAATTAAAGATATAGATACCCATAGAAGCCAGATTACTGCGGGGATTAGCCGGCTTTTCCTCGAAATCTGTGATCCGGCGGTTCTCGTCAGTAATCATAATACCGAAGCGCTTTGCCTCCTCCATAGGGACCGGCATAACTGCAATTGTCACCTCAGCACCATTCTGTTTATGGAAATCGAGCATCACCTCATAATCCATCTTGTAGATGTGATCTCCTGAAAGGATCAACACATACTCCGGATTATAGCTCTCCATATAGTCAATATTCTGGTATATTGCATTCGCCGTACCGGTGTACCATTCGCTGTTCGCACTCTTCTCATAGGGCGGTAGTACTGTAACGCCTCCTATGTTTCTGTCCAAATCCCAGGGAATACCGATTCCGATATGTGTGTTCAACCTAAGCGGTTGATACTGGGTGAGCACGCCTACTGTATCGACGCCTGAATTAATACAGTTACTCAGCGGGAAGTCTATTATTCTGTATTTACTTCCAAATGACACTGCCGGCTTGGCCACCTTTGATGTAAGCACCCCCAGTCTGCTTCCCTGACCGCCCGCTAAAAGCATGGCAATCATCTCTTT
>DLAA01000137.1:27621-27798 GCA_002493835.1 Lachnospiraceae bacterium UBA7060
AATCATCTCTTTCTTTACCATCTTATCACCTCTTATTTTCTTAATAATAAATTTTCTTATTAGAACCGAAACACATCCATGGATAAAGTATACCACAATTTGGATAAAAGCTGAATATAATTTACAAAAATTTTCACTTTTCAATCCGTCTTATATATTAATAATATACAATATTTT
>DLAA01000049.1:0-13259 GCA_002493835.1 Lachnospiraceae bacterium UBA7060
TGACATTTCTTAGCTGGACTTCCTCATTTTATCCCTTATGGATTGATAAACTGCCAACGAAATGACAACATAATATTCCGAAGCTTTTCCATCTAAACTATCCGCTGAAAACACCTCTATATTATCAATTTTCTTGACATTCCCGTCCACATAAAATGCAACATCTATTCCATATTTCTCTTTGAGCTTATCTTTAATATAATCAGACACATTATACTTTCCCCACAAGACCACATGTCTCCCCATGTAATACTTGTTCACCTTGTCTACAATATGCTCAATCCAATCTTCAGAATGTTTCTTTCCATATTTATTAACATTCATTTTCATATACTCCCTAACCTACTTCAACGTAATTTCCTGACTATTAAATATATTTTATTTCTATCACATCGCTTCCCTTTTCAATATTTTAAATTATTAGAATCACTGCACTCTGCCGCCTACAATCAAATCCACAACCCTCTCACTAGCTCTTCCATCCTCAAAGATCCCGACTTCCTTTATAAATATCTCTGTCTTTTGTCTATAGTTTTCTTCATCAAACTCTTTGATATTATCTATCAGTTCTTCGTTGTTAAGCGCCACCGGAAACGGCAGCTTATACATATCAAAAAACAGATCGCCTCTGTCCGCGATGTACTCCTGTAAATCATCCGCATAGATGAATCCCGGGATACCTATCATATTTGCCTCAAAAATGGCGCTTGAATAATCCGTTAGAAATGCATCAGATGCTGCAATCATTTCATTCATATCCGGCCTGTCACTGACATCTATCAGGCGTTCCGATGTTTGTCCCGTTTTCAGCCTCTCCTTCTTGGCCGAAAGCTGCGGATGCAGCCTGAGGAAAACATACCATATCCCTCCAAATCTCTGCTCCAATTCCTTAATCAGACTTTCAAAATCCACCGTTGCCTCTTCCGAATTAACCGTACGATTCTTATTCTGACTGCCGCCTCTAAATGTAGGTGCATACAGCATAATTCTGATATGCTCAGAAAGCCCATACTCACATCTTATCTGCCTGTATTTCTCATCTCTCTGATTAAAAAGCACATCACAACGCGGTGTACCGGTTTTAATAATCTCGCCGTCATAAATCAATCCGTCCCGATACATATGGTCACACCATGTTGAGCCTGACAGTACATAATCAATCAATTTTGAATCATATTCGCTAACAATATATGCCATCCTTGGAAATAAATCTCCACGATGTTTTCCAATTGGCTTGATGCAGATAGTAGCATGCCATGTCTGTATGTAGCGCTGTTTCTTTCTTTTTTTTGTTCCATAGAATGTTCTTGAATTGCCTACCCACGTCCCCGCTGTAGAAAGATGATAAGCACGATTCCACAAGGTATCCTCTACTTTTTCAATCTCCGCCGGAAACTCTTTGTTCCTATCATTGACAATCCATACAATTTTGTAATTTGTCCTTCCTTCCCGATTCCTTTTTAAAATTTCCTCCGCCACATATTTGGGACTGCATCCATATCCCCCGCCTCCCTCAAACGTCCACATGACGATTTTATTGCGATCGACTGGGAAAATCCTACACACATAGTACGCAAGACTGTGTACAAATGCCTTCAGTTTTCTTTTTGCAATATATATTTTTTCTGTCAGATCACTTTTCTGTGTACATCCCATATCTCAACAAATACCCTTACATAAATATTCCTGTCAGGCTTTCCGGAATTTCTGCAACTGCCTTTTCGTAATCCTCGATAAAATCTACCTCAGCCCAAAACGCTCCCTCTGTGGAAACTGTTCTTATGTCAAATCTTCCCTCATCTATCAGTCTCTGAATGGCACTCTCAAAGTACTCGTCAAACGCTTTTTCCTTCATTAACTGCTTTGTCTTTGCTTTCAATGCAGGTATCACCTGCTTCTTAAATGCCGCGATCCCGATAAACTCTCCTTCCGCCAATTCATTAGGCATCTTTTTCGTAATCTGAACCACCCGTCCGTTTTCGCTTCTTACCTTCATAGCCTCATCATCGCATATCTTATATTCCACAGGAAGTATAATATCCGCTTCTAACCGGACAAGCCTTTCAAAGATTTTAGGCTCACATATGGTATCTGCATGAAGATAGATAAAGTCGTCATCCAGCATATTCATACCCATATAAAAAGAACCAAGCACATTCATCATTTCATAAAAAGGATTATATACGAATTTCACATTCTCCCTATCATGCAATAGTTCCTCAAACGCCTCACACTGATACCCTGTCACAATAACAACTTCATCAACACCATATTTCTCCAAAAGTCTTAAATTATAGTCAATCAGTTTTTTCCCCTTTATCTCAACGAATGATTTCGGCTTGCCCTCTGTCAGGCTTCCAAGCCTGCTGCCTTTTCCCGCTGCCATAATAATTGCCTGCATTACGATTCTTCCCATGCCCTTTCATAGATCTTTCTAATAATATCCTGTTCCTGCGCTGCCGGATCATTAGCCAAATTCCCTGTCACCGCTTCCGACATATCTGTTAAATGGGTTCTGTCAACCCCCAAATCTTTCAAAGTTACCGGCAGTTTTAACAAAGAGATAAACTTTCTCATTGCATCAATGCACGCACTCTTTCCCCTGATAGGATCTCCTGCAAGAATACTAAGCATTTTCTCTACTTTATCCCGACTGTACTTGTACTCATAATCAATCCATGCACAATATAACGCTGCTAACCCACATCCATGACTGGTGTCCGTAAATGCTCCCAACGGGTACTGCAGCCGGTGAGGCAATCCCGTGCTGGCATTCCCCAAATTAATACCCATAATCATACTGGCATAACTCATATTCTGTCGTGCTTCTGTATCATTTAAATCTTTTGACAGCCTCACCAACATTTCACCTGCCGTTTTGATAGCATATTCCGACTGCATCTGTGTATATGGTGATGCCGCCCTGGAAATATAGCTCTCCATAGCATGTGCCAATACATCAAAGCCTGTCTGCATCGTTATATCGAAAGGAACCGATTCCGTAAAAAGAGAATCCACTACAGCCGCCTTAGGGTATAAGACATCACCCCTGATGCCTCCCTTTATCCTTTTTTCACTATCCGTTATAATAGCCGCCCTGCTCAGTTCACTGCCGGTGCCTGCAGTCGTGGGAATTGCTATTATAGGAAGTGCATCTCTCCCCACTACTTTCTGCCCATAAAAAATATCTTCTATTAAATCATCCGTCTTCGCCCCCAATGCGATTGCCTTGGCCATATCCATCGCACTTCCGCCGCCAAAGCCGACAATAACATCCGTCTTTTCTTTTTTCGCTAACTCGATAGCTTCTTTCGCTTCCGATAGCTTGGGGTTTGCACTGACTTGATCAAACACAAGAACAGATTTTATCGATGGATTCTCCATAATCGCATCTTTTAAGTTCTCCAGATACCCCAGCCTGATCAGAGAACGTCCGGTCGTCACAATCATGATGTTCCCATTCAGTATCGCTCCTGTTTCTTTCAGTGCTTCTTTCCATATATCCCTGCCAAAAAAAATACTTGTCGGAATATTCACACGATATGGCTTCATTCTAATACTCCTAAAGGTTTTCTATCTTGATTCTTTTATCTCCGTAAAGCCGTTCCGTAATCTCCATTCTTTTGGGGAACAAAGGCTTTAACGTACGATATGTTTCTTTATACAGCCTATAGAGTTCCTGATATTTCTCATAATTTTTCCTGTCAGGACATATCATCATACGCACTTTGACAAAGCAATCCGCCGCTTCCGACAATGACACATACTCTCCTTGTCCGAATAATGCCATCATTGCCGCGCCGGTGGCAGTCGTCTCAAACTCGGAAAGCACCTGAACCGTTCTGCCTGTAATGTCCGCTTTCATCTGCGATATTAGATTAATTCTTGCAAGTCCCCCTGACAGCCTGATAGAATTTATCTTCATTCCAGTTTCTTCAATGGCGGCAATCATATCCAGGTCAATAAACCCGGTACTCTCAAAAACTGCTCTTGTCATCTCTTTTCTGGTATGCATTCTCTCCAATCCGAAAAATACTCCTCTGGCATCACCGTCCCATATGGGGGCACGTTCTCCCAGAAGGTATGGCAGGAAAATAAGTCCTCCTGCTCCAAGCGATGCTTCTCCGGCATCCTTCTCCATCAATTCATAGGGAAGCGCTTCGTTCTGGTAATAGCACTGCTTTACCCACTCTATCAATCCCCCGCCCATATTATTGGAGCCGCCTACTATATGGAGTCCTCCCTCATAATAAGGAAGCTGTTGTATTTTCTTTCCGACAGTTTCCAGTCTTCGAGTACTAGCTGCCCGGAATACAGTAACCGTTCCTGATACGTCACTGGCCTCGCCGTCCTTGACTACACCGCTCCCCACAAAGGAACATATCGCATCATACGTAGATATAACTACTTTCGTTTCACATGACAACCCTGTCTGCTCTGACGCTTCCTTTGTTATATTTCCTATATATTCGCCTGGCGCCGTCACCTCCGGCAGCATATTCTCTCTTATTTCTGTCTCCTTCAAAAGTTCTGCTGGATACACTTTTTTCTGGGTATCATAATGCCATTTATGAGCATTCATATAGTCGGTCACATACCGTCCGGTAAACTTTGCAATCAAATAATCATTAGGCGCAAGCAATTTATATGTTTTATCGTAGACTTCTTTCTCATGATTTTTTACCCACAATGCTTTTGGAAGCATCAGAGAGGCATCCATATGAAGGCCTGCCTGTTTTGATGCTTCCTGGTATGTACTCAGCCGTTTTATGTAATCGCTTTCTTCCTTTGCCCGCTTATCGGAAACCATCATACACGGCATAAGCGCTTCTCCATTTCGGTCAACGCATACCAGACAGGATGATGATGATGTCACTGTGAGATAATCAACGGTAATATTTCTGACATCTAACAGTGTTTCCCGTATCACACCGCATGCCTTTTCCCACCACTCACCGGGGAGCTGAGTCACTTTTTCCCCTTTTAAAAATGTCTCTATCGGTATCGCTGAAGATGCCAATTTATTGCCTTCCGTGTCAAATATGATGCTGCGGATGCTTTTCATTCCCATATTCAATACAAGTATTGTCTTCACGTTGCTTTTCCCTTCTCTAACAGCCGCAATTTTTTAGCCGCCATATTCTGTATGGAATCATGAATTGACCTGTTCACTGCCAAAGGATCAAACCCGCCTACCTCCATCACACTCTTTTGCATGCTTTTTTCTATCCCCTTTTTATATGCAAGTTTAACATCTGTGGAAATATTTATTTTTTTTACATTTTTATAAGATAATAATCTTATCAGCACCTCGTCAGTGAGACCAGTTCCGCCATGCACCACAAACGGAAGATCCGTAATCTCGGCAATCTGTTCTATTAAATCATAATGAATATTGGGAATTCCCTTATACAGGCCATGCACAGTCCCGATCGCCGCTGCAATCATATCTATATCCGTATTTTTAAGAAACTTTTGAATATCCGCTATGCTTGCTATGCCATCCGTGACAGAGGATATTTCGTCCTCCTGACCACGTATCTGCCCAATTTCTGCCTCTACCAATACCCCTTTCGATTTGGCTAATTCTATTACTTCATTTGTCATCTTAATATTTTCACTAAGCGGTCTTTCCGAGGCATCTATCATAACGGAATCCCATCCGCAGTCCACAGCTTCACGTATGTAATCTATCTTTCTACAATGATCCAAATGCAAAAATATTTTGATTTTTTTCTTTTTCCCATAACTTTTTACATATGTAATGAATTCTTCTTTATCAAGCTGCTCATATGCTTTCATAGACGTCTGCAGAATCAGACTTTTGCCCGATTGTACAGCAGCATCCATTACTGCCTTAGCAGATTCTATATTCCATACATTAAAAGCAAAAAACTGTTGGGAATCAGCATTGATATATTTATTCATATATTGCACATCCTCCTATACACCACGTATATCAATCGTAATTAATACAGTTTTATATAATAAGATATATACACTTAATGTTACAATCAATCCTTATTCTCAAAGAAACGGTTCCCGTAATTGTTAAGAACCGTTTCTGATAATTTTTATATAATATATATCGGCATTAATTTTATCAGACTTTATCTTAAAAGGCAACTATTTCGATTCTCCGATGTTAATTCTATAAAACACAACAAATCTGTCTGATAACAGCCATCTTTTTCCAATTACTAATCTGACCAATACCTTTCTATTTTTTCATTAGCTTCCTTTTCATCCAATTCGGTGGATCATATTAGAGCAGCCTTAAAAGCTGTATCAATTCATGCGAATCGTCCGTATCTGAATTCTCGTCCAGCTCGCTGATACGCAGCAGTTTTCTTTTCATGGTATTGCTTAGGGTTTCGCCTCTGACCGACAAAGGCTTTAACGCAAGGGTAAAATACCCCAGTAATTTCTTACCTTCCACCGAGAACACAAGATAGGTAACCGATTGGCTCTTTTTGGTAAATTCTACCGCGCTGCTCTTTAAAAAACGCTCCACATCCGGATTCTTTGGACACGAAAAACCGGAAAGCACTCTGGTAAGCATTGGCTCTCCGGCTTTACTATCATTTCCTAATGCCAGATAATCACGAATATTGATATAGAAAAACTTGTCATTGATTGGCATTCGCTTTCTCCCATTCTCTCATGAATTTTCTCAGTTCCTCTTCCCCTTTGATCTGCCTAGCTGCCACAGGAGTACGGACAGGACGGTTTTGGGCAGATTCTTCAATCGCATTGATAAACATCTCCACCTGTTCCTTACCGGAAATGACAAAATTTTTCATGATGCTTGAAGTCGCCATAATAAACACCTCCTACACTGTTAGTATGATCCTTCCATTATCATTCATACTTTCCTATCTCTATTCTATTATCTTATATTAGTTAACGCAACAAATCTTTTTTGGAAATATATCATTTCAAACACAAAGAACCTCAGCCTTGCAAAATCCAGTCTGAGGTTCCCATTTTGTACATCAATTACAGCCTGCCTTCTTCCTCCAAAAACAGCCCCATGATCCCTGCCATCGTTGCTGATTCACCGCGTGTCAGCTTAAACTCACTGCTACTGTTTCCGTTTATCATGGACAGGAAATCACTAATCTCATATCGAAGGCCATCGCCAAGAAAAATCTCGGAATATTTTTCCACTCTGCCAGCATCCTCATAATGTACTTCAAAGTAGGACGTCTTCCACCATGGCGCCTCCGCAACAATATAACCTTTTGTCCCGGCAACCAACAATCTGCCCTCTGATTTTACCCCGAGTCCGCAAGTCGCCACGGCGATTCCTGTCGGAAACCTAAAACATGCTCTGGTAAAAATATCTAATCCCTTTTCGTCATGTATCGTATCAAAGCGAACCTCATCGAACTCTTTTCCAAAGATTTTTAAGATCGGAAGCATAACGTAGCTTCCCAGCTCCGTAAAACTGCCGCCATATACGGTATCTGTCAATTCCCTGTTTGCTGCATTTTCTAATTTTGTAAAGCAAGCCTCTACATTCCTGATACTGCCAATGGTTCCGCTGCACGCTATACCTAACAGCTTGTGAAACCCCGGACAATATGCCGTCTTAATTCCCTCAAATAAAATCAAACCTTTTTCTTTCGCATACGCGAACAATTCTTCCGCCTGTCCACGCTGCAAGACCATCGGCTTCTCACAAAGCACATGCTTTCCGTGTGCCAGTGCGTCACGGATATAATCGTAGTGGGTTTCATGAGGCGAGGCAACATAAACCGTATCTATCTCATCATAAAATTTTTCCAGTGTGGTATAGGCATTAATCTCCCAGCGCTCGGCAAATCTTTCCGCACTCTCTGTATGAGGATTATAGACTCCCTGTGTGCTGACACCGCTGACAAGCCTCGCTTCCGGAATAAATCGCGCGGCGATTCTGCCTGTCCCGATGATACCGATACGCTGAATCGGACTGTTCTGCGCTCTCAACATAGTACTGGAAATGTTTTTGGTGCGCTCTAAATATACTACTTTACAGAAGTCTTTCAGATAGTCAAATTCTCCGATCCAGTCCGAGCCAATCGCAAAAATATCAATATGAAATTTCCGGATGTCATTTACTTTCTGACCTTGACTCTCTTCAATAATAATTTCATCCGCAAAACCTGTTTTTCGAATATTCTCAATCCGCGTCACAAGCGAATCGACTACGTTTAGTTTTCCTCTTGTCTTGTCATAGGCCTCCGTTGTCACACCAACGATCAGGTAATCCCCCAACCCTTTCGCCCTTTGCAGCAGACGGTAATGCCCTTCATGAAAAAGATCAAACGTCCCATATGTTATTACTTTTGTCATGCTTCTTCCTCATTTTTCTCCGACTATTTTTCCCTTTATGAACTCATAAATATTCTTACCGCATGTCCCATCCGTGTTCACATTAATTTTAGCAAATGCCCTTAACTGCCGTTCCCTGTCAAACGGATTCCCTGTTATATTGCCATCTAAAAGGTCTTTTAATGAATTGAACGCATTTTCGCATAAACAATACTGTAGTGTCTCCGATTCTTCTGCAAAGCCCGGCTCATGCGCCAACAAATCGTCGTAATCAAACTCTATTTCCACTTCTTTATATTCTTTTGTAAAGACATTGATATCATATAACTTACGTTCAGGCTCATACCAAAATCTACAATCGGCCTTACCCACCTGCTCACGCGAAATAATAAATCCACTAATACTTCCTGTTAAAAAATATTCATTCTTCACACAATTTTCAAGCCCTATAGGCAATTTCCACTCTTCCATTGTCCCTGTCTCTTCATCAAAAGACAAATACATATTTCCCCGCCTTGGTGCAATAATCGCTCTCTTCTGGTTCTTATCTTTAAAAAATACAATATTTTCAAACAGATGTTCTTCGCACTCATTTTCGAAAGGCCATTTTTTAACACTATACTCCCTCACTTCACCTGTTTTTGGGTTCCAACGTGTTATAACTATACCTTTTACAGGCAACAGCCACAATTCCTCCCCTTCACTACGCCGTGTAAAGCTCTGTATCCCCAAATTGCTTTCTGAATTGACTCTGCAGATTCTTTTCGCTAATGTATCGACATTCATACAAAGAATCTGGCTATCCTCAGGAGATGCAAAAAATATCTCGTTATCGTATAAAGCGGTGCCTCCTACTTGCCATTCATTATTTATCATCCGCACATAAAACTGCTGAACTTCATCAATGTAATCAATTTTTCCAGTATGCAAATGATAACGAATCACAAACGGATACTGCTTGGGAATCAAAAACAAATATCTATGACCTTTATCACATAAGTGTCTTGAAAAACTAGTACCATGTACAACAAATTTCCGAAATTCTACCTTTCTAATTTTCATATTCTCAATAATCAACATATTCTGCGCAATACACGGAATCACATAAAGTTTGCCATTAATCTCTAATGCTTTATTATAATATTTCACACCAGAATATTCCATTTCCAGGTCCATATAGAATTTGTAATGATAATTATACTTCTCGGAAAACCACAATTGATTATTATTTGTAACCTGATACCTTAAATCCCCTAAATAATAATCCGTCTGTAACTTAAGCCGCTCTCCGCGCCAGTCCTCTTTGTTCGGAAGAGTATGGAGATTATTATTGAATATAAACATTGGTTTTCCTGCCACACCGAAAAGTGATGTAACGCTCGTTCCAGAATCCCCTATATAAACATCTGAAAGTGCTATCGTATTTTCAATATTAGGTGTCTCGTCATAAATTCCTATATTCTCCTCAATAAACAATGTCTTTAACGCCTCATAAATCAGTTTATATTCTTGCCTCATCGAATCAAAGGTAGATTCTAATAATGGATGCGGTCGCCAAATAAGACAGGCATCCTCTCTTCCCTGAAAAATATCAAAAACATATTTCATTTTCTTAAGAAATGCTTCTGTATTTCCCAGCATTCCGTTAATACTGGTATTATAAAAATACACTTTACGGCCCTGCATTCTATTCTGCCACTCTGCCGAGGCTTCCGGCGGATTCTGGCACTTATGAATCACACTGTCAAATTTCGGAGACCCTAAGACAAGAAATTTTTCATTTGGAATATTTTTGTCAAAATACTCCCTGAATTTCTCCGCCTGAATCACTATATAATCCGCATAGAGATATGCCGGGCACAGACTCTGTCCCTCATTCATTCCGCCTGACGTTGCATAATAAGGGATATATATAAGGCAATCTGTAAATTTTTTCAAATTATCAGAATAAAAAAAAGGATGTACGCTTGTGACATGATTTGCATAATCATAGGGGTTATGAATATATATCATATCCGGACGATGTACTGCAAAGTCAAATTCATCATATTTTGTAATTGGAACATAATCAGGATACATATCCGCCTCATAATGTACTCCACGAAAACTTCCATCCGGATTTTTATCAAAATAGGGAATCGGAATCACATAAGCATCACACTCAGGATCCGCATCTGCCGCCTGCCATATACTTTCCAGGCTATCCCACATACTAGCCTTATATGGCAAAAAAACCGCCTCATGATGTATCTTCACATCATACCGCAAACTATTAAAAATTTTAATCAATTTCTGTCTTAAAGGTTTATATATTTTATTAGCAACAGCTATTTTACCATCTGTCAATTCCTTGTGAAACTCGTATATAAGCTCACAATATTCTTCCAATAATATAACAGTCGGACATCCCGTTTCCTCCGTCTTCTCTATCAACGTTCCAAGAGAAATAGCACCGTTCTGGCAATCCTCCAACAACATAATAGCAAAAGAAACCTTTCTTTGTTCTATATCTTTTCTAATTTGTTCATGTGCTTCTTCCATCTGTACAAGCAATTCCTCTGCCTGCTGTTTTTGGTGTTTTCTCATGAAATTATTTTCTCCTCGAAATAAGACCATTAACTCCCCTGCATTTCAAGGGGAGCTAATGGTAAAGTCAAATACTATATTATCTAATTTTAACATCAACTATTGCTGTTTTCGTCTCGCCCCCAGATGTTACATAAGTAACTGTTGCAGGTCTGGTTGCATCACTGGCATAGGAGGTTGTATAATATGTTATAAATTTGGATTGCAATGTTATAAGCCCATTACTGTCAGTTGCTGCCGCCCACAAGTTTCCATTAGCGTTATAACCATCATATACTTTTCCCTTATTATCCATCTCAATCTTAGTAATAGATCCCAAAGCATCATTTCCTGTACCGCTTGTATAACTAATAGTTCCAATACCAGAACCAGTCGTAAATACAGGGGATTTAATAATTTCTTGTTCTTTCAACCTAACATTAACTGTTGCCGTTTTTGTATCTCCACCTACTGTCTCATAAGTAACTGTTGCCTCTATCAAAGTGTCATCTGGATATGATTTTAGATAGTATGACATATACTGCGACTGTAATGTGATTTTTCCATCTTCATCAATAGCTTTTTTCCATAAATTTCCATTAGCGTTATATCCATCATACACTTTTCCCTTATTTTCCATCTCAACTTTCTGAATAGAAGCCAATGCAGTAGTCCCGGAACCCTTCCGATACTTAATCGTACCGATCTCATCCCCAGCCTTGAATGTAGGATTCGGATTCACAAACAAAGCGCCGGTGCCACTCTCTGCTGTTGCCCCGTCAGGTGCATTTTCATTGTCGTAAACAGCCGTGATTCTGATACCTTTGGTCAGCTTCGTCCAGTCAGCCTTCGGATTCATGGAACCGCCAAAAGTAAACGCTGTGATTCCGGCGCCGTCTGCTGCAAGACCGGTCAATGTAAACGCATCTGCCACATTGTTGTCTGTCTTATTATCCAAATCAATAGATCCCGTGTAGACAGCCTTTTCAAGCAGGAAATCCACTTCATTCGTGCCTGCTACCAAATTCTGTGCGCTGCTGGTTGCACCGGTCATGGTAACGTCCCCAAGATCCGCCGCTGCAGTGTCCTTATTTGCCGAATCCGGTGTCGAGCCAACCTTTACTTCTGAATCATTTGCCGGAACCATAGTCAGATTGATTACATAATCATTTGCTGCCGCAGTATTTACATCAGCCGGATCTTCGGTAAAGGTAATTTGACCTTCATTTAAGTCTTCCACCTCAAAAGAAACCGTGATCACCTTGTCTTTGGAACTCTTGTTGATGATGCCATAATTCTTGGATACGATCTGGTCGTTAACAGTTGATCCACCCTTCGTTACATCCAAGCCATTCGGGTTGAAAGCCACCACATATGTCGCCGGAACGATTACATTGGTAATATCATATGCATAAATCGGCGCGTCTACAGAAACCTCCGGTTCTGCCGCCATGCCTGTCATAGACATTCCCAATGCCATGGATGCGCTTAATGTAAGCGCTAACACTTTTTTCATTTTTTTCATTTTTCCTGCCTCCTTGCGTAGAAAATTTACTTCCCTTACTTAGTTACCGAAATTGTTACTTTAAAGCCTACACTGCTCACCTCCTCTTCATTTTCATCCACCATCGTATACATAACTACTGCATCATATTCTCCGGCCGGCAGTTCTTTATCCAGCTTAAAGTTTTTGATCTCTGTCCCTACCGGAAGCAATGGTGATGAATACAACAGCTCATTTGTAGTTTCTTCATACACATCAAAGTACACTGTATATAAGTTGTTTTCTACATTAGCTACATAGGCATTTGGCGAAGCTGATTTTCCGTCGTCAAATGTCCATGCTGTTGTCATTTTACATTCAAACATGCCTGCGCTGACTTTTTCATCCATCTCATCCATAATCGTGTCCATATTTTCTTCATCCACAATCCCTCTGTTCAGGACACTTGTGTTGGGCGTATTCTCTGATTCCTGCACCGGCGCCGGCTCTTCTTTTTGTCTGGTCAGCAGCAGGACGATACAGACAACTAATGCCGCTGCTATGATAACCAGCAAAGCGATGATAATCGTCATATTTTTATTTTTCTTTTCGTCATTTCCGTTTTGGTTAGACATAACCTGATACTCCTCCCTATATGGCGGTCTGCCGCTTATGGCAAATTTTCATACCACCGCTTCAAGTTTCATCCATGATACCTTTCCCCTCAGTCATCGCTCCCGTTCCCTCGATGATTTCTTCGTCTCCGTCCGCGGTCCGGTAGGTATAGACCACCGACAGCTTAATGCCGCCGGATAGTTTTTCCCATTCCGCGTTAGGATTCATGACGCCGTTAAAGGTATAGGCCGTCACACTCTTTCCATCGGGATCCAATTCC
>DLAA01000049.1:13582-15935 GCA_002493835.1 Lachnospiraceae bacterium UBA7060
GATTCCGACGTATCCTCTTCCTCTACATCCAAATTTTCTTCCCCGGATTCTTCTTCCGGCTCCGATTGATAGACTGCCTTGGATAATTGAAAGGACATTTGGTTGTTACCGGCATATAGCGTCACTGCCTGCTCTGAGGCGCCTGTCATTTTGACATTCTGCAGAGACTCCCCTGTCACGGTTTTGTCTACCGGCTCACTGTCTATCAAAATCGGTTCTCCATTGGCCGGCACAGCCGCCAGATAGATGGCATACACATTCATTCCTGCATTTTCTGCTTCCTCAGCAGAATCCACAAATACCAATTCCTCTCCGCTATGATCTTCCACTTGTAAGGAAACCGTCACAATCTGATCTGTGGAGCTCTTATTGACAATACCGTATGTTCCCGATACGATCTGTTCCATAGTCATCTTATCTTCTGCCAGTCTGATAGGAAGGCGGTAAGGATTCAAGGCAAGCGTATAATTTGTGGGCACTACAACATTGATGATCTCTTTCTCTTCTTTTTCTGTCTGTTCTTCTTTTTCGATATCCCCTGCATCATTTCCGGAAACCGATTCTCTTTCTTCCTTCTTGGTCTCCTCCACATTATTTCCGGAAATCGTATTTTTTTCGTTATCTCCCTGATCTATTTTGGGATCCTCTGTCTCGTCCTCTTTATCTATTTCTTCTTCCTTGGAGGCCTCATCTCCGATTTCTTCACCCTTTTTTTCTTCCTCTTTTATTTCCTCATCCTGGGGTTCCTCATTTCCTTTTATTCCTTCGCCTCCGGACGTTTCCTCCTCTTCTGTTTTTTCATCTTTCGGCTCTTCATCCTTTTTTTCCGGATCTTTTGTTTCTCCGCCTTTTATCTCATCCTTATTAAATACGATATATACACTATCTGTATCATTAGCTTTCTTTTGCTCTTCACCATCTGTTTCCCCGCCCTCTGATACATTATGCAAACTATCTGTATTTTCCTCTGCAAACGCATAAAGGGGCAGATTCGCAAACGTAAAGCATGATGCAACAACAAGCGCCATGCTTTTTATAAGAAGTTTTTTCCCGGATCCCATCCATTTACTCATACAGCACCTCCACTTCTGACGGCTGTGATTGGCAGATCGCCACGATAAGTTTCGATTTATATAATTCTATATCGTCATTCCTCCTAACATACTTTACCATGAAAAGTACAAAATATTTCAAGGTAAGCATAGATATGCTTTGGGATCATTGTAACACCCCAAAGCATATTTTACAACTATCATGTTTGCCGCCTGCCTCAATTATCCCTAAAATATATTCTATTTCCCGTCAACAATACACTAATTTTCGTTACTGTGTACAGGATTCCTGATACGCCTCCGGCTCGTTTTGAATACCCTCAATCAGCACTTCTTTCCCCTCAAAGGCAAACCCATACTTCCTGATCCTCTCCTCCGGTATTCCCTTTGTCATGAGCGTCTGCGCATACTTCTTCTCCTCGATTTGCGCAAGTGCTGCATCCACTGTGTCCCGTAGCGTTTTCTCATCCTCCGGGGCACGCACTTTGAATTCCAATATTATGGCATTGTCTTTGGCATTAAGCGGCTCCAGCATCACATCGTACCTGCCGAATCCGCTCTCCCGGTTGGAGGTAATCACATACCTGTCGGTCAGATCCACCATAAGCCCCAGGACAAACCCATGGTAAAAACGCTCCGGTTCCGCATATGAGGACGGCCTGCCCCCCACATCAAAGAAACTGAAAGTTGCAAGCGCCACCTTATTCATATAGTGGTTCATCGCCCTTTTATCCCCCAGCAGCAACGCCTTGATAAAGACATTGTAGTCTGGCGTATATTCTGAAAACCAGTCTTCTATCATCTGCTCAAACATCAAGCGCACTTCCATGTTTGTCAATTTCAAGTCATATTCGGTCCTCCCTCGTCTTCCATTCACCACATAATGCTCCACCCGCAGATAGCCGCTGGCCAGCAGAAGACTCCAGACGGCACTGGATTTTCGCTCCAACTGATTGAATACAATCTGCTCGTCTATCACCGTGTGGAATATTTTATCCTGCAGCAGATCTTCCATCGTTATTTTCACGTCAGGGCTGCCTTCCCTGATCAGCCTCCCCACAAGACTGTTGGCGCTGGTATTCGCCCAGTAAAGTGAAACCTTTCCGGTGTCCAGAAAATTCAGGATTGACCACGGGTTGTAGATATCCTTACACTTTCCGAAGATAAAACCGTCATACCACCGTTTCACATCCTGCTTTCTGTCACTCATGCCAAATTCATCCAGGGCTGCAAACACTTCCTCCTCGGTAAAGCCAAATGCCGTTCCGTATTCATCAGAGGTTGTGGTCACCACCTTCAGA
>DLAA01000118.1 GCA_002493835.1 Lachnospiraceae bacterium UBA7060
TAATCTTTTGCAGAATAGACACGGGATAACTCAGGTTTCAGTACAGGAAATGTTACATTGGTTTCCTTTCCATCTAGAATTACATTTCCACCCTGTGCAACAGGAATGACACTGTCCATTCCCCAGATTCCCGTGACTGCATTTGCCAAGTACTCGTGAACCAGCTTACCTTCTGCGATAGCGGCGACAGTAACGGCAGGAATGCCGATATCGGAAGAATCTTCCAGATAAACGGCGACAGGAGCGCCGGCTTCTTCTGCCATAACCGGCGTGGAAAACACCATAGTGCAAACAAAAATAAGTGATAATAATTTCGCTAATTTGTGCATTACATTTTCACCCCCTGTTATTATCATAACCTCTAATACTTTTTTTAACCGTAATATATTTCGGATATTATATCCAGTTTGAACTGTGTTTGGGCATGACCTAAGTTATGGCTTTTTCAGGTGGATTTTAAAATAAACATCCTCTGCAGAAGATGGAGGAACTCATTTTCTGCAGAGGATGTATTTTCTATCTCTGCCGTCATTAATGCAGACTAGCAAAAAGTGTTATTCATATAATGTAACCATTTAAGCTCCATAGGAGCGAGAGAAAGGTGCTTTTTGAGAGTTCCCTCTATATACAGATCCGTCTCTTTGGGCATTTTTGTGTTGTTGATTACAGCGATCATTCCAGTTTTTTCAAAGACAGCGATCTCTGTCTCCACATCCGAGACATAGTATTTTTTCATTTCTGTCTCCCGGTGTGCCGCATAGTAAATGGCACGAAGAAGAATGCGGCAGTTTTGAGGCGTGTAGGGAAGACCTGTAAAATAGACACTTCGCCCTTTGCCGTACTCATTCACCACAAGACGACTGTACTTGCCATCCATGTCAAGGATCTGATAGTTCTCTCCCTGGGCATAGATGCGGCTTTTTCCTTCGCCGAAGTCAATTTCATCTTTCACGTCCTCCAGAATGAAGTGTTCTCTGTTCAATTCATTATATTTGTCAGTGCTCATGGAGAAACCAAGTTCTCTATCCACACCCAGAACATCGCTCAGCTGGAAGAAACGTCCTTGGTATTGGCAGGCGGTGGGTTCTCCTACGCCGATGAAACCGCCGCCTTCGTCCACAAAACGGCGCAAGGCACAGACTAAGTCCGGATCTTTCCAATTGTCGCCTCCGCTGAAAGCGGTGTAAGCGTCGCCGGCATTGATAATCACTCGAATGGAAGGATCAATCCCCTGCTTCATCTCCTCAAAGGTGATGAATTCCACGTCTATGGGCATGCCGCTCAACGCCTCGATTACGCCCACATAGGAGTAGATTTCGCGGTACCAGAGAGCGTGGTGCACTTGATTGGCCATCCATCGTCTCAAATTTCCCCAGCTGTTTAATACGGCTACCTTAAAGGGAGCTGTGTAGGCTTTGGAACCTTGCATGTTGGCATGAATCTGGCGGAACTCATCGACAAGATGACTGATTTGGTCAATAAAGCCAGGCCATTCATTGGCGAGTTTCAGATAACCACCGTAGCCGATTCGATCAACAGGAGAGCGCAGAATTGCCCGGCGGGCTTTCAGCCAGTTATCCTGTGCTTCCCCGATCGGGTCGCCTCCCTCAGTAAATACATCCGGGAAGAAGTAGGGCAAAAGACGCCCTTCCGTATATTTCACACCCTGAATATCGGAGATCATGCGCAGAGTGACACCGTCGCCAACAGAACCGACCACTGCGTCCAGGCCAATGTTGGCAAAATATTTGCCGAAAGGTTCTGTGCCGATCCAGTGGTCGCCCAGGAACATCATGGCTTCCTTGCCGTAGCTGTGTACAATGTCAACCAGTTCTTTCGCTAGTTTGCTTACCTCAATCTGTTGAAATTCTACGAAGTCCAAAAACTGTTTTGAGGGAATGCGGAAGATAGAGTTGTGGTAACCCTGGTCTACGATATATTCAGGACGGAAAGGATAGCCGGCCCATTTTTCAAACTGCTCCAGAATATAGGGGCTGACGCTGGCGCTGTAGCCGAACCATTCCACGAATTTTTCTCGTTTCTGATCATCAAAGGTGAGGGTAAACTGGTGAAAGAAGGTAGTGAAGCGGACTACATCCACGCTGGGGTTCGCCTCGCACCAGCGTTTTAATTTCTCTTTTACATAAGCCTGTGTCTTTGGCTGGCGCACGTCGTAGGTGAGTTGGTGAGGAGCGTCCTTCCAATCGTTGGTGATAAAGTTATACATGTGTACAGGGTCCCAGATCAGGAAGGCAAGAAAGCTTACTGTGTACTGATGATAGGGGACGGTGTCGATGACTGCCTCGCCTGTTTCTTCGTCGTAATGCCAGTGGTCTGCAGGAACGATTTCTCCGGTGGTTCTGTCGATCACTTCCCACCAGCGTTTCGGATCGTCAATCGTATTTACTTTTAGCTGCTGGGTGTGGAAACCCTTCATCAGGCGGATTCGCAGAGTCGTATCACGGGCGGTTACCCGGTCGCTGATCAGATACTCTTGTTGAATTTCCTCTGGATGTGCTTCAGCCCAAGCATTATCCTTTCTGGTGGTATAATAGGTGGCGTAGATTTTAGCATTTTGAGACAGAAGGGCCTCTGGCATATCTGTTCCGTCGCAGTCCCGCAGCGCATCCGCGCCGAGACGCTCCTTGAGCCGTATGGTTTCCTCTACCATATCGACATCTGTGGGCAGGGTCAGCCGCCCGGTGGCATCGTTTTTTTGCATGTTTGATAATCCTCCCTTTGTTATTTCGGTACTGTTTTATAAGTTTCTTTTCATTATTGAAGCCTTATTCATGTTCGCATGATGTTACTCTGATAAATTCAAATAGCTGAGAGTCCCTTCGTGAAGTCCGGTGCCCTGCTCCAGCAGGGAGATCAGTCCTCGGATAGTGTATTCACAGTCCTCCGGCGTGGTGGAGAGAAAGGTGTTGTTCAATTTGACACCAAGGACGATCAGCACAATTTCGGCAAGTGCCTCCGGGTAATCAAAATGAATCTCTCCGGCGGCGATTCCCTGTTTGATGATTCTGGCCAAATTGGGTTTTAATTCTGATATAAGGTAATTCAAGTATTTCTGGTGCAGATAGGCCGCTTCCTGAAGACTGATTGCCCGGGTTTTTTCGCTGCCCTGCTTTAAAAAGGCAGCGGCGGAACTGCGGCAGGCCTGAAACAGCATGGCCATGCGTGTAAAGGGCGGGATCTCTGTTTGATCTGCTAAGTCTTTGGCGGTCTGCAGCGGTTTTTCGTAATTTCGCTGAATCAGTGCGTCTAAAATTGCCTCCTTTGAGGGAAAATAATAATAGATGCTGCCTTTGCCAATGCCGGCTTGAGCAGCAATATCACTCACGGAAATATTCTGCATGCTTTTGTCGGTCAAAAGCTGTTGAAGCGCATCCAAAATTTTGTCGTATTTTTTTGTGTCTGCCATAATGAGCCTTTCTTTGAAGATAGTATACGCTGCTGATCCTATGGCAATTGTACCAAGTCGCTAACGCGA
>DLAA01000030.1:0-63456 GCA_002493835.1 Lachnospiraceae bacterium UBA7060
GCAGATGAATAATAATATGTCAACGGGTTTTTTGGAATTTTTTGAAAAAATTTTGAAATATTTCTCAAAACACATGAATTTCAAAGAAAACAAGCACTCTATAAGCAGCATAAGTCAGAAGACCGGCCTCCACAACACCTAATGCCGCTCCCATCAACTTATTAATACCGCTGAGTAAAGTTATATTTTCCACCGCCAGAAGAGGTTTAAAGATCAGACTGCACACTTTAAAGGCAACTCCCAGAATGACAAGTGCCACGATGCAGGCCGTCAAAGTGTGCATGGATTTATTCATTGCACTGTTGACTGCCAGAAATATCAGCGCCACACAAAACAAAGCGGCCGCCCCCGACAAAATATTGACAATTTCCTGCATCATTCCGCAGGCGTACCCGCCCTTTATTCTCCATGTGAATAGTAAAATTATAACTGCCGCAAAAGCGAGCTTAACCATTTCTTGTCTCATCATATATCCTGATATTTTATCTCAGCTCTATCGTATCAACCGCTTCCGGTGTCACCACCATATAATTATAGGCAGCATTCTGCGGTATCAGCATCAGAGCCGTCTTGTTAAATTTACCGGCAAATTTCTCCATCCCTTTGCTGTTGTAAATACGGCAGTCGGATTCATTGTAAATGATAATCTGATCCTCGTGAAACAAAATATCTCTACATTCTATATCAAACTCTATAGATTGCTCAAAGGTTCCAGACTTATGATATACATCCAGGCGGTATCTGCTCCCGCTTTCCTTGCTGCTAAACACAAGTCCCACATATTCACTTCCATAATATACGCCGCGCACCTCATCATCCAGCAAGTTTTCTGCCACGCTGACCGGTTTCTGAGCACCGCCAAAAAACATAATCCTGTCATCTGAAACTGCAAAAAGGGAACGATTGTCAAGAAACCTTGTAAATGGCACTACCGCATCTATGTAATCGTAACCACTCACATAATTATCCGTGCTGTTCTGCCCTACCGCGCCAAAGTTATAAAAAGCAACACTGGATTTCATATGGCCGCCGTCCACATACAGATAGGAAACACACACCAACTCTCCACTAGGCGAAATAGATACATTCACCGGATAGCCGCTCTCTTTCATCGTTGTCCTGAAATGCACCAGTTCATTGCCCTGCGCATCATACAGATAAATTAATGTAACATCTGTATCATCCAGCACTGCCGCCACTACGCCGCCTGCAGATACACAGAAATTTCGTACCGGCCGGTTCGTCGTAATACTTCCAAGCAGAGACTCTGTATTCATCACATAAATCTGTCTGCCATTGTAATCGCCTACCGCAGCCACATTCTGATTTATATCAACTATTGGATTCTGCATCTCAAAAGTTTGATTCCACACTGCATTTCCTTTGGTATCCATACAGCTTATACCGTCCTTGCTGTATGTAATAAGGCGCGAGGCAAAAGGCACAAGCTGCGCGTCCGATGCTATTTTAACCTCCACACTGGAAAGCTCTATGATCTCCGTATAAACTTTATTCTTCCACTGCAAAAAAAACACTGCTCCCAGTGCCGCCAACAGTGACAATGTAAGCGACATGCGATAAAAAACCGTAAATTTATGGCTTTTTATCTTTTCCTTATAATTGACTCTTGGCGGATTATTCTCTTTATCCCGCTTTTCCTTTTTTCTCAGATAGTCTCTGATATTCGCCATCCGATGTACCTCTGTCATATTATTCATCACATTCAGTAAAAGAACTTGCGGTATATTTGCGAATATACTGAACAGATACAAAGAGTTTAACACAAGATAAGCACTACCGCAAAGACTATTTCCTTACGGAAGGATGATTTTCTGTCCCGAACGAATTTTGTCTGGATCGGAAATCTGATTAACCTCACAAATTTTTCCCACCCGCGAAATGTCTCCATAGATTTCCTGACTGATCGTATAGAGGGTATCCCCCTGTTCTACCTCATAATATCTGGTTATGCTTCTGGAAAGTGCCTCCTCATTCTCCTCATCACTCTGTATTTCGGCACTCTGTGTATTCTCCGGCTTTTCCTTCTCCTGTTCTTCTGCTAAAGCCGCGGAATCTTCTTGCCTATTTTCATCCCTATTCTTTTCTTCAGAAGCTTCCTCCTTTGTTTCCGCTGGTTCCAAAATACCCTCTTCAGCCTCCCCTTCGGACCCGGCAGCTCCTGTTTCCAAAGTTTCTGCCCTTGAAGGGTCTTCCTCAGACTGTTCATTCACATCCTCTGCATTGACACCCTCCTCTTCTCCATCGTGTATTTCCGCTTTTGTCTCTCTCTCCACCACAATTTCCGTTTGCTCCCCAGGATTTTTGGCCATTTCTTCAGTCTCTTGATTTTCTATGGCAAAAAGCACTTCCTTGGCAGATTGCCCCAGCTGTTCCATCTTTTCAAAGCTGTCAGTGGAACTAATCACAATGGCCACCAGCACCACCAAAATGAGGCACAGCTGTACGGATATCGCCCCATGGACCGTATGTTTCTTCATGCCCCCGGATGCCATGTCCATATGAAGTACAGGCATCGCCTGTTCGACATTTGTCTCCGCCGTCCTATTTTTATCTCCACTGCCTGTCCATCCAATCAGAAAGCTCTGCATCGCCTCGTTGTTCTCATAAAAAACCTGAAAGCCAGTCGTTTTACAGGAACCATCCGCGCCTCGCACCATAAACACAGGTCCCGCCTGCGTCAGACGACATACAAGTTCCGTTAAAAGTTCATATTCTGCAAAGGCAGTAATCTCCTTTTCACGTCCCGCCCCATAAACAAAAATTTCTTTGCCTTCATTTTTTCTGTGTCCATAAAAATATATTTCCGACAATTCCAGCGAATCAGCCTCTCTCTTCAAATACGACAGAACATATTCCTCCACGTAAATATTACATTTCTTATCTCTCTCTTCTTTTTGAATACTCACTGATCCAGATTCCATTCTCCCCAACCTTCTCATTCTTTGCCTATTCTCAGTCAAATGCTATGCCGCCTACTGTTCTCCTGGGCTGATCATAACACAGTTTTCCCGAAAAAAATGACATATGGCGCGGTAACTGACAACAGGCTGCAGAATTTTATCGGGTGAACAAACATGACCGCACCAAATACTTAATCCATCAAAGTATTGTCGAAAATGGCAGGATTGTGATAGATACCGTCAATGTCTATACTGGAAAAGTGTATATGCTCTGTTTGGGCCGTAGAAAAGTGCAGATTGGGAAAGACAATAAAAAAACATACGGGCAGGATATCCCTCGCGGGATATATCTGCCCGAATATACATGCTATACAAATTGATAAACTGTCTCTGATTCATATACCTTATCCGGTCCAAACACTGCCTGGGGAAATTCCGGATGATGAATATTATCTGGGAAATAGTGTGTCTCCAAACAGAATCCCGTCCGGGGTGCATAGTGCACACCACCTTTTCCAGTCTGTTCATCAATACAATTGCCCGCATAAAACTGCATGCCCGGCAGGTCGGTAAATACCTTCATCCTGCGTCCGCTCTTAGGATCCTCTGCCTCTGCGGCCTCCCGCATCGTACCAGCTGTTCCGTCCAGCACAAAATTATGGTCATAACCCTGCACCAGCTTCAGCTGCTCACAGTCGGCATTAATTTCTTTGCCAATCGGTTTCATTTCAGTAAAATCCAGAGGCGTACCCGCCACCGGTGCAATCTCTCCTGTGGGAATTGCCCCCGGCAGTACCGGCGTATAGCAGCTTGCATTCAGCTTGAGCAGCTGCCCTTCTATACTTCCAGTATCATGTCCAGCCAAATTAAAGTATGTATGATTGGTCAAATTAATCAAAGTATCCGTATCTGCAGTCGCCCGATAGTGAAGCTTTAATGCATTGTCGTCTGTCAGTGTATAAGTCACCGAAATCTTTTTATTTCCGGGGAAACCCATTTCACCGTCCTTGCCCTCAAGGGTAAGCGTCAGACTATCGTTCTCCTCCTTTTCTACTGCCCATGGGCGCTTCTGATAGCCATCAGCCATATCGCTGTGCAGATTATTTGGACCGTCATTGACAGGCAGGTGATATTCTTTCCCATGCAGTTCGAAGGCTGCCCCGCCGATACGATTCGCATTGGGTCCGATGACCACACCAAAAAAACTAGGATTTGAAAAATAATCCTCCAGCTTGTCAAAGCCGAGAACTACATCCTCCACTTTTCCATTTTTATCCGGCACCAATAGATTCACGATGGCCGCACCAAAGTTTGTAATCTGTGCCTCCATACCGTTTTTGTTTTTCAGAGTATAAAGAAAAATCTCCTCACCCGTTTTCGCTGTGCCAAACTTCTCTTTTGCTATCCCCATTTCCTATAGCCTCCTTTTTCGTTTTCGATTAGAGTTCCACACGGCCTTCCAAAGCCCGCAGAAGCGTCACCTCATCGATATATTCCAAATCGCCTCCTACCGGCACACCGCTGGCTATTCTTGTCACCCTGATTCCCGTGGGCTTAATCAGCTTGCTGATATACATCGCCGTAGTTTCCCCCTCCAAACTGGAATTAGTCGCAATAATCACCTCGTTAACGTCACCCTCCAGCCGCTTCATCAGCTCTTTCAATTTAATATCCCCTGGCCCTATTCCAAGCATAGGGGAAATGGCACCATGCAGCACATGATAAACGCCTGTATATTTCCCCGTCTTTTCATATGCAGCCAAATCCCTCGCATTCTCCACCACCATGATGGTGCCGTGATCCCTGTTCCCATTCGCGCATACTGGACAAGTCTCCTTGTCTGTCAGGGTAAAGCACTCTTTGCAGTAACGGACATTTTCCCTGGCGTCCAAAATAGTCTGTGCAAGACGCTCTACACGTGCTTTTGGCATATTGATCAAATGAAAAGCCAGACGCTGGGCCGACTTGTGTCCAATCCCCGGCAATCCAGCCAGTTCCTCTATTAATTTATTGATATGTCCACTGTAAAGCTCCATGTCGAAAAATCTCAACCTTTCGTCAGGACGTTAAAAAGGCAGACCTCCGCCCAATCCCAAGCCACCTGTCATCTTGTTCATAACCTCGGCATTGGCATCCTCCGCCATACGCAGAGCCTCGTTCGCCGCAGCCATCACAAGATCCTCGAGCATTTCGATATCTTCGGGATCCACCACTTCCTCGGAAAGCTTAACCTTTGTTATCTGTCTCTTACCCGTCACAGTCACCTCTACAGCACCGCCGCCAGCCTTAGCTGTAAACTCCTTCGTCTCAAGCTCCTTCTGACTCTCCTCCATCTGGCGCTGCATGCGCTGTGCTTGCTTCATCAAATTATTCATATTGCCGGGCATTCCACCTCCCGGAAATCCGCCTCTTTTCGCCATATCGATCTCGTTTCCTTTCTTTACTATTTCTTCTCACACTATTCTTCCTCTTCTATATCCATATGAATCACCTGACTTAAATCTACGTAATTCTGGACAAAAACATTCCTGTCCGGCACGCTCTGAATCGTCAGATCAATCTCCTTCCCAACGCTCTCGGACAATGTTTGTACCAGAAGTTCCTTATGCCCCTCCTGCTTCAAAAAATAATCCGAGGCAAGGCCATCCTCTACCACAATCATCAGTTTATTGTCACCGCCCAGGCTTAAACCAGCTTCCCTCAGATACTGCTTCATCGGCATGGACATCTGTTCCACAATTGCGGGCCACCTGTCCACTACAGCCTGCACATCCTCCGGGATCGCCTTGGGCAGAGGCGGCTTCTCCCTCTTCACTGCAGCATTTTCCAATAGATTTTCGTTCACTCCTGCCAAAGTCACAGCCGGGATGCCATTCTCCAATTTTTCCTCTATCACTCTCACCCGCTCCGTCACAGAACCAAGATCCTGCTCCATGTCAGGCCTGCAAAGCTTGATCAGTGCTATTTCAGTAATAATCCTCTTTTGGGACACATATTTAATCTGACCGGAAAGCTCAGAAAATATGCGGATATAGCGCATGAGTGTTCCTGTCTCCAGCATCCCGGCCTCCTCTTTTAGCAGGCGCAGATTGTCAGAGGATACATCTATAATATCCTCAATATCATCGGAAGATTTCAAGAGAAGAAGATTCCTGAGATACCAGGTAAAGTCTGTCACAAACTGCACAAGCTCCCGTCCCTGCATGACAATCTCCTCCAAAAGCCCGATGCAGCCCGTCACATCCTGACCGATCACATGACGCAGCAGCCTGCTAAATACTTCCGTGTCCACTGCCCCCAGCACATCGAGTGTTTTGTCATAAGTCAGCTCCTGCCCGAAATGAAAGGCGATACACTGATCGAGCAGACTTAAGGCGTCACGCATGGAGCCATCCGCCGTCTTTGCAATATAGCGCAGTGCCTTCTCCTCCACCTGCACCTGTTCCGCATCCATCAGCTCCCGCAGTCTGTCCGTAATCGTCTCAATGGAAATCCTGCGAAAATCATAGCGCTGACAGCGGGAGAGTATCGTAATCGGTATCTTGTGCACTTCGGTTGTGGCCAATATAAAAATCACATAAGACGGCGGTTCCTCCAAAGTCTTTAAGAGCGCATTAAATGCGCCGATGGAAAGCATGTGCACCTCGTCAATGATGTAGACCTTGAACCGGCCCTCCGCCGGAGAGTAGGACACTTCTTCTACAATCTCCCGAATGTTATCGACGCCGTTATTGGAAGCGGCGTCGATCTCAATCACATTCATACTGGCGCCCGCCGCAATTGTCCTGCAGCTTGCGCATTCCCCGCAGGGGCTTCCCTCCACGGGATGTTCGCAGTTAACCGCCCGGGCAAAAATCTTCGCTATCGAAGTTTTGCCCGTTCCCCTCGTCCCGCAAAATAGATATGCGTGGCCGATGCGGTCAGCCTTTATCTGGTTTTGTAAAGTAGTAACTATATGTTCCTGCCCTTTCACGTCCTCAAAACGGCTGGGGCGGAATTTCCGATACAGCGCTGTATACGACATAGATTAATCTCCGAAGCTGATACCTACCATCTTCGCTTCCTTCACGATAGTTGCGTCAGGTGCTACCATTTTCAGCTTGCCTGCTACTTCTTCCAGCGGAACTTTCACAACTTCCCTGTTCTTGTAGCCAACCATGAACCCATACTCACCTTTCAAGATCAGCTTACCTGCCTCAGCACCCAGTCTGGTTGCAAACACTCTGTCATACGGGCAGGGACTTCCACCGCGCTGCGTATGTCCTGGAACCGTAACACGTACATCCATACCTGTCTTCTTCATGATCTTGTCAGCAACTTCATACGATACGGAAGGATAAGGATAGTTCTTCATCTTTTCCTTGAGTTCCTTCTTGGAAAGCTTCGCATCTTCCTTGGAGATCGCGCCCTCAGCCACCGCCATGATGGTGAAACGGGAACCTCTCTCTGAACGAGCCTTAATCGCCTTAACAACACTGTCGATATCATAGGGGATCTCAGGAATCAGAATAATGTCTGCACCGCCCGCGATTCCGGCATTCAAAGTAAGCCAGCCCACCTTATGACCCATAACTTCGACGATGAAGATACGGCCATGGGAAGAAGCCGTGGTATGAATGCAGTCAATACAGTCTGTCGCAATATTCACCGCGCTCTGGAAACCGAAAGTCATGTCCGTTCCCCACAAATCATTGTCTATCGTCTTCGGAAGTGTGACAACATTAAGCCCTTCCTCGCGGAGCATGTTTGCCGTCTTGTGAGTCCCATTGCCGCCCAGAATTACCATACAGTCAAGCTTCAGCTTATAATAATTCTGCTTCATCGCCTCCACCTTATCCAAACCGTTCTCATCAGGCTCTCTCATCAGCTTGAACGGCGTCCTGGAACTTCCGAGGATAGTACCGCCTTTCGTTAGGATACCTGCGAAATCATTTCCGGTCAATATGCGGAAGTTTCCGTAGATCATTCCCTTATAACCATCCAGAAATCCGTAGATCTCCACGTCCTCGCCGCTGCAGGAAAGGCACTTCACAACGCCTCTCATAGCCGCGTTCAACGCCTGGCAGTCCCCACCACTGGTTAACATTCCGATTCTTTTCATTGCGATTCCTCCTCCTTACTTGCTATACCCTTTTGCACTTTTGCCCTTTTGCACTGCCAAAATATATGCGGAGAATGCCGCCCTTTGGTATTCTCCAGTTTGAGAGTGATTTGCTTTTTCATCACTCTCAAACAATTATAGCTTATTTTTCTCTTTATCACAACTTCTATTTCACGCTTTTTCCTCTCTGCCTCCGTCTCCTCCGTCTATAAGGTCCTCTGTCCCCATCTCTTTCGCCTCTGCGCGTTTCTGCTTCTCGATCCGGTTTCTCTCCCTCAGTTCCTTAAAAAAAACTTTGAGAATGCCCTGGCACTCCTCCTCCAAAACTCCCCGCCGCACGATCACCTGATGATTAAATTCCGGCATCTCCAAAACATTAAGGATAGAACCACCGCAGCCGGCCTTGGGATTCATGGCTCCAATGACCGTTTCCGTCACTCTCGCCTGCACAATGGCTCCGGCACACATCTGACACGGCTCCAGCGTCACATAGAGGGCACATTCCTCCAAACGCCAGTCTTTAAGCTTCTTACTTGCCTTATTGATGGCCGTGATCTCTGCATGAGCCAGCGTATTCTTATCCGTGTTGCGCCGATTGTAACCTCTGCCTATAATTTTATCCTGGTACACAATCACACAGCCGATCGGCACCTCCCCCAAAGCATATGCCTTTTTCGCCTGCTTGATAGCCTCCTTCATATACTTTTCGTCCCGCGTCATGGCCGCCTCCGTTCATGTGTCCACATGGAATTTATAGAAAAATGCCGCAAAATTTACACCATTATTTTAGCCTACCCTTCTGTACTTTACAAGCGGAAGAAATGTACTGCCAAAGAAGCGGCACAGGACAAAGCTCATAAATCAAATGGTTGTATTCTTAATTTCGTCATTTTAATAAAATAGCGGAAAAGATTCAGAAAAAGATTTGAAAAAACAGTGGACAAGACTTTCATTTCAACATATAATTCTAATCGTATGGAGAGTTATCGAAGCGGTCATAACGAGCTGCACTCGAAATGCAGTTGTCCTTTACTGGGCACGTGGGTTCGAATCCCACACTCTCCGCTGAAAAGCTCAGTCCACAAACAGTTTTACTGCTTGTGGACTTTTTTCATTTCATCACTTATTCAGGGGCTTGGCGGGTTTACCCAACCAATTATCTATTGGTTTTGCTGGCATTGATCTTATCCCGAATAGACAAAATGTCTCCCCGCGTGAGTTCATTCGTACGATAATCAACAATGAAATCCGCTATAAGATCTTTCTTAATAACCGGAATGGAGCTATTTTCCTGACCAGCAATCATAAGATTGGGATGTGCCAGGCAAATCACATCAATGATAGGAATGGCATCTCCCACAATGCTTTGGAGAAGTACGCGATGCCTAAAAACCTGCTGCGCGGGATTTTCCTCTGCCATCCACTCCGTTTCCCCCTTTTTAAGGCGTATCCAGTTCCCGGCCTTGTCAATATACAGCTTTCCCGCATAATTTTTAGTTTCGATATTAAAGACTCCCTGCGGTCCCACTACCAAATGGTCAAATTCCTGCGCTTCATCCGTAAATGACGGATTCTCAAGCAGAATTACGTGATCATTGTACTTTCCCTGGCAGTCCTTTTGGATAACACAGTACCTGTCGGGAAGCCATTTCAATACATAATCTACCTCTTCTTCCCCTTTGCGCCCCCAGCGATTGGCATCTGTGTACATATAATCAACACCGGCAAGAATTTTAGCCATTTGCTCCAAAGTTGCAATGATATGCGCATGAATGTAACAATTGCAATTATTAACGACATAAGTCGAATTCCAATACCTGCATTCCTGATTATAAGCATCCTGAATTGCTTTTCTCTGCTCTGCATCCACCGCTTTTACTACTTCTTTGAACTTTCTGAGGCCGGCCTCTCCCTGCCCGCCGTTGTACGGATAAAGCTTAAGAAATTTTTTTTGCCGCATATGACACATCATTCTTCGATCGTTAAAGTATTTTTTTGCCAAAAACATCGATTGATTTTTTTCATCGGTTTCCTTTACATCCATAGTTGCTGCCATTTCTATCACCTCGCTGACATATCTTCTCTCACAGTCCCAAATATGCGCAAATTCCGGAATTTCTTAACATGAGCCTCTCTCTTTCAGGAAGACCGTGTTATTTCATAAATCCACTATACACCAAGCTGTCATAATGGCTTTCTAAAAAACCTACAAAAAAGATGAAAGTAACTGCCTTCTTACAGTTTACGCAAAGTAAGAATGCCTTTCATTCCATCTGAGCGATTATGCTGTTCATAAACCATCTGCACTTCATCATCTGAACATGCATAGAGCAGTTTTATTTCGGAGTCCCCCTTAATAAAATCAACCGAACTGATCATTGCCTTTACTACTTTTTCGTCACTTGTTCCTATCCACACATCAATGCCATCGCCATCGGATGATACGGTCCCTTCTAAGTATCCGTAATCCAATGGATAAATATAATCGTGGTACCTGGGATGCCTTGTCCCTTTTTTCCTGTCAATAACAATCTCATGAGATTCCATTAATTTATCAATCATCTGCCAAAACTCGAGATCAAACTTGTGCATTGTCAACACCTCCTGGACAAAAAAATATAGTAGGCAGATATCCATCATGTACCGATGAAAATTTACCCTTTGCTATACGGATTGACGCCTTTGCTTTTTCCTTAAAAATTCCGGGACAATAGGGATCTTTTTTGTTTAACGTATGATACCATAAGTATCTCCGGTCATAAACACCGCCGGCACAAGTTTCTCTGTATACGCATTCCCTACATTCTTCCGGAATTGTTCTTTCAATAATCCGGGTCAAAGAATCTTCCCGCTCAAGTCTTTCGAGGACATTATGATCTTTTATATTGGCAACTATATAGTTTTCATCTATAAGATATGTACTTGGCGTTATGCTTCCATCCGCTAATACTCGTATACTCTGTTCCCCGGATGGATCCGCCGATGTATTGCCCGTAAGAAAAGTCGAAAACAGCGCATCATTCATTGCAAGAATTTGATATTTGTCAGCTATGTAGTTTAAAGCGTGCAAAAGGGTATCATATTTTATAATAAACTGCTTTGACAAATGATTCATTCCTTCTGTGGGGCGATACATATTCATTCGCAAAATAGCGCCGTAGTTTTTTGCTATTTGAAATAATCCGTCTATATTGTCCTCGTTTACATTCTTTTCACTCCCGAGAAATACGATAGTAGTCGGCTTATTATGTTTTTGACATAACGCCAAGGTATCAATGGCCCAGCCATATGCTTTTGACTGTCCCCTAAACTCATTATGCAGCTGTTCATCACAAAAATCCAATGACACATCAACTTCATCGATGCATGTTGCAAAAACTGCCATACATTCTGGGTCTTTCACTGCCACCGACAAATAACCATTCGTTGTCAATGCCTGCCTGATCTGCGGATATTGCCTTCGAATATACATAACAAGCTTAAACCAGTTTCTATCAAGAGTATTCTCCCCTGTTCCATAGTTTATCGTATGAATTCTTGGATAATTTTCATCGATAAAGCGAACCCAATCACTGTAGCTCAGATCTTCACTATCTTTCCGTCTGTGTTTGCTATAGCAAAATTGACAATTCATATTACATTTTGATATCGTGCCCCAGCCTATGTTCCACTTTTTCATAAATTTTTTATTTTCACCTCGCTCATCATTTTGCTTATTTCTTCCTGCGCAAACCCTTCCCATTCTTCCCCGGACAAGATCTTTTCAGCAACCCTTCTATGATGAATGCCTATATCTTTATCATGCTGCAGCTTATGATTGTTTGCCTCTTTTTGACATTCTTTTACTTTGTTTGTGTATCTGCTGAAGGAGTCAAATAATTTTGCAGCATCCTCATCCTGAAATCTATAATCATAATACAAATAATCACCTGTTAATAAGCCGGCCCGCTCTACCATCTTTATAATTGGTGTTCCTGTCAGCAGGTGAAGTCTTTTTGTCAATTTGCCAAGATCATAGTGTTCCAGCTCGTCAAACAGAAAATTGAGATTTTTCCTTACTGTTTCCCGCGTTGCAAATGGATCAAATGTTATCAGTCCCGGAAGAACCGGTATCTGTCGCTTTCTTATCTCCCTGGCAGCAGCATAATTTTCTTCCAAAACTTGTTGTTTTCCATAACGCTTGAGTTGGTTTTCATCCGCGGATTCAAACCCGAGGCAAAGCTGTTCGGCTCCCGCATCCTGCAGCCAGTCAAGAATTTCTCCATTTGCAGCTGACCTGACAGATATGGACGCTGAGAAAGCTGCACGAAAAGGTAATGATTGAAACAGCTCATGCAATTCTTTCGCACGGGCCTTCGCCTGACTTTCAAATCCCAGAAGATCATCATCCGCGGTAGAGAAACGGCACGCTCCATATTTTTCATGCAGTTCTATGATTTGCTTTCGGATAAGATTTGTCGGTAGCGGCCGCCATTTATTCTGAATCATATTTCCACACGATTGACTGCAAAATGTACACCGCGAATGCGGGCAGCCTCTGCTGGTCTCTATACAATATGTATTTCGGCCGTCAATGCGTGAAGAAAACGAATAATTCTCAGGCCAGACATTTTTTTTACGAACAATTTCGACTCCTGACTTATCATGAAAATCATAATTCTCTGTTGTTGCAATCCCCGCAATACATTTCCCACTATCGGAAAGCCATTCCTTAAGCACCTCCTCTGCATCACAATAGCAGGCATAGTCTATCGGCCAGCCTTTCTTTAATATTTCTCTCCAGGCCATTTTGACAAACCAGCCGCCGATAAAAATGTTTTTATTCCATCCGCTTTCTCTCAGTTTTGTCACAAACTTATAAGTAAGCCCCGCTGAAGTCTGCATGATCGAAATCATAACGCAGTCCGGGTCTGTTTCCCATACTGTCTGTATCATAGCACTGATACAATTATGTTTATTGACAAAAACGTCACAGCCCTCATCTTCCAATATTTTTTGGACAATTCCTATTCCTAAGTACTCATCTTCTATGTACTCCCATTTTTCCGAGAATTTCGTATATTCCTGTTCAAAAAAAGGCATATTAATCAAATATACTTTCACTTTTTACCTCATTTCTGCGCTGCTTTATCTCACAAATCCTCCTTATACTGTGGAAATCCCATCTTTTAAAAGACACTCTTTTATAAAAATCGGTCCATCAGTTTCCAGAACTCCTTTTTTGTTCAGACTGATCAGTCTCTCAAGTATGGCAGTATCTTTGTATAAGAGTTCCCTGTACTTATGTTCGTACTGTTCATTCCCCTTGATTCCTTTTGCCATCAAAATATCAGCATTTTCATAATATTCCTTCATATTATGATCACACCATCGATTAAACAGCTCCATTATCTGCACCACATCCCGATTTGCATATCGACAGTCAACGTACGGAAATCCAGCTTCGTCACAGAGATTCATTTCTTTCAATTTTTTTACCAGAGGATCTGTCACTCTTATCCATAAGTGCGAATTGATTCTGTGAAATACAGCCTTGTCCATGTACTTTTTTATAAATTGTAAATTTTTTTCCACTCCTCCTGCATCTATGATGGGATTAAACATAATATAATTTACCAGGCAGGTTATGCCGCTATCATCCAATATACGGATTGCCCTTTCACTTTCCTCTATTCCAATCCCCTTATTAAAAAACAATAATGATTTTTCATCCGCGCTCTCTGCACCAATTCCTATTATGCTTACTCCCATTTTTTTAAGTAATTTCGCTCTGTAGGGTGTGATGTCATTGGGCCTGGCTGACAATCGAATCGATAGTTTCAAATCTGCAATTCGCTCTGTCAATTCTTCCAGGAAATCATCTGACCGGTCTCGGAAGAAATTATCATCTACTATCTTCAAACTTTTTATTCCGTAATTCGTGACCAGTGTATCTATTTCCTTTGCTACAGACGCCGCGCTCCTAAAAGTTTGTTTGATATTGCCGTTAAGCCTGTAAAAACTTGATATACTGCAAAATGAGCAGTCACCGTAACATCCTCTGCTTGTAGTGATCGCCATAGGTTGTCCATGCAGCTGTTCGACTGACAAATATCTCGCCTGGAATGGCAGTCTGTCCAAATCTATCATTCTGTCTCTATAAATAAATTCTTCCTTTTGACGAGTAAATAATCCCGGAATGCCTGCCCCTACACCATAAGTTACCAAATCTAATACTGTTTCTTCCCCTTCACCGACAACAATGGCATCCAGCCATGGATTGTTCTCCATTAAAACTTCTCTGTTCAGCGAAGCATAATGGCCTCCGGCAAATACACAGCATCGCGAATCTATATCCTTTGCATATTTTCCAACCCTTATAAATGATTCATGGCTTGTGACAAACGGCGAGATACCTATAAAATGCATGGTATCTGCCAAATCTTCCATCCATTCCTTCATTTTATCTAATGTTTCCTGAAGCGTATATCTCAATGCAAAGGCATCCAAAATTTCTGTATTTATTTTGTTACCATTCAGGTATGCCTTTAAAAATGCAAGCCCGCAGTGTTCCTCCGGCTTTCTAAGTGATTCTCCGGGCAGGTTAATCAATAAAACACTTTTTTCTATCCCTTTTCGCATTTTGCTCCGCCTTTTTCAATATGACATCTCTCATTTCTCCAACACTTCCACTAAAGGAATCTATCGAAAAGAATTTTTCTTGATATAATTCCCGCATACAATATTCAATTTCGCTCTCCTGTTTTTTGTAAAGCTCCAAATTTCTCAAAAGCATAATGTCAATATCTGAAATATCATCTTTATCCGGTAAATGCTCATAGATTTTTTTCATATCCGCTTTTATATGCACTGCCAAATCCGGCTCAACTGCATATTCCATAATTTGTTGATAGCCAAGCATCAGGCATTTCTGAATAACAGTCTCCGTATTTTCAAATCCGTGCGCCGACAAATGACCAATGGCTGCAGCCAATGATTTATCCCTTACTACATTTCCATTTTTTAATAAAGAAATAACCCTCAATTCATCAATTGCCAAATCTGAAAGAAATAATAGTTCTAATTGTCTTAATTGATTTTCACTGCGTATCTGTTTCATGTTGTCCCCAAATGCTGTATCTGATATTACGCTTTTCATATAAACTGCATGGAGCCTCTCCCTCAAAGCATTTGCAATTGTAGTTTTCCCTGTCCCCGGCATCCCTTCTAATATAATGTACATGTTTTTCCCCTTTTTGGATTAAATAGTGATAAATTGAATATTGGTTCTATTGGCTGTAAAAAAGTCAGCCATCACTCGTTCCACATCGTTTTCCATGCTGTCAAAAACGATAAAGTCCGTTTTTGACCCGATATCAATGCTGCCTGTATATATCTTTCTGCGAAATAGCTTCCCTGGCCGTGTCGTGATGCTCATCCAAAAATCTTTATATGCTACATCTGTGTTATTTTCTTTTGCCATATTAACCTGTCGCCTGAGTGAAAAAGTTCTGCCCGTTGCCAGCCCGTCTGTACCTATCATCCACGGTATTCCCAACTTATTTAGCGCGTTAATATCGATCATTCTCGTATTTAAAAACGCGTTTGATATGGGACATATACAGATAACTGCCCCTCTGTCTTTGATTAAGTTCAGGTCCGATTCAGATGCATACCCGCAATGTACAAGGATGGATTTCTCTGATAGAAGGCCATTCTCATCCAAAACTTCAACCGCTGTCATTCCATGCATTTCACATTCCAGGATCCTGGTGGAATAATCCTCTGACACATGTGTTGATATGAATTCTGCACCGGCCTCCATACACATTGCTGCCAGCTGGAGAGATTCCTGATCATTTGCATAAACGGAATGCAAAAATACGCCAATGGAACAACTATCGCTTCTATTCATTTTATCATATTTTTCAAAGCCCTCACGTCCCGCAGTCTTGTAATCAATTAGCTTTATGTTATTCATGATCGGATATCCCGACATTGTCAAAATACCCATCTCTTTTGAGATTTCCGCAGACCTCGCAGCACAGAATCCAACCGTACCATATTTTTTCATTTCATCTATGGTAAACCTGGCACTGCTTTCCCAGCAGCGCTTTCGCTCCATAAGATCCATATCTTCATTTATTTTATTCGTATATTGAAGATACCTCTCAATTGTCCAGTCACTGCCGGAAATATCCCGATACATACTCTCACCCAAATGACTATGCAGGTTAAACAATGCCGGCATCACTATCATTCCGCGCATATTGTATTCTTGAAAGTCGCAGACAGCGCTGTCCTTTTCGACGACAATTCCATCATATGCATATATGGGAGCATCGTCAAAATATAATTCACCGCCTTCGGTATGCAGAAATCTTGCATTGACTAATTTTTTCCCGTTCATAACATTTCCTTACCTACACAGAGCGTATTCACATGGAAACATCGCTCTCACTTTTCAACATATGTTTTTGCCTTTCCAGGGATAACACACATGCTTTTTCTGCTGCCTCCTCGCTGCAGGCGCCAAGCAGATAGCCATGTTCATGACAAAATGTTAAGCCGCGAAGACCCGTGAGTAAATCCAGCTCTCCTCTTTTTCCCCTCCACTCCTTTGGAAACGGTATTTTGCATTGCTGCGAGTCTGTCCTGGCAGGCACTGCCTGTGCGTTAAAACCGCCCCTTGGCGATGGATATACCACATAATACACCTCCTCCGGAATCAGTAAGGCTTTCCAGGGCATCCCCTTTGGCAGTATCACAATCCCATTTTTTGCTTTATGCAGGCATTCGAGAACTGTCTTTTCAGCGCGCTCCGCGCTGTGCATACTCTTAATCTCATTCTCAAGAATATACTTTGCAAACTCTACTGCCTGAAAGAAACAGGTATCCGGATCGCTGTCCTTCTCATCCCATTTCGGATTTGCCTGTGTGATTGCCCTGCAAAGCAGGTTATTGCCTCCATTATTGTCCTGTTGGTCAAGCGGCTGCACAAAACTCTCATCAAAAGCCTTTGCCATTTTCTCACTCACCAGACATGTCCCATACTCTTTCCACAGCAGGCCGAATGAAGCATATCGAACACAATTCTCCCGGTACACTGCTCTTTCCCCATGATGGTCATACTTCCCGCCTTCCAAATCAAAAACCAGACCTGTATAGCCCTCCGGAATGCTGTTCTGCCTCACAATATGAATTTGCGGATTTAAAATTTTTAACAATGCTGCGCAAAAAACGTCATCTGCGTGAAACCGTCCGGCATGTGTCATTGCTTCATTTTTTTTTAGCATCATGATTCATCAGATTCAACACTTAATACCTCGATTGAATCCACTCCTTCATCTCCTGTTAAATATCTGTCTACCGCATAGGCAATATTACTCATATTGCACAGCGTATCGGGTTTCTCAACTAAAAGTTTAATTCTGGACTCCGGACTATCCATCACATCATCAACTTGTCTGATAAGATCTGCCAGTTCCATGGATTCCCTTGTCCCAGCCGTCAAAATGTCAAATTCCGGATCTTCTCTCAATCTTAAAACCGCCAAAATCACTTCAATAATTGACAAATATCTTTTCCTGGCAGATTCATATTTGTCATCCGATTTGGATATATTCTGCAGCTTTTGTAACTCCTCCGTTGAATCAGCAATTATTTTTCTGATGAGTGCCGGATATAAACCTAATTTGGGAACAAATCGCTCATCACACCAACACAGATTAGACAAACTGCGAATATTGAGAATGATACTGTACGGCTTCTTCTGAAATAATTCAAGCAGAAGGGACCAAATATTCTCATTCTCTGTATTTTTATATACCAGATTGAGTAAAATGCTCTGCTTATATTCAAAGTCTAGGGAATGATAATTAACCGCCAAATACTGCTGAAGCAGATCGGGCACATAAACGCCAAAGGAATAGATAAGCTGGACAGCGCTGTTACGCATTTTATTCAATTCACTCGTGTCTTTATAGTCCTCCATAAAATCCTTAGATATCTTTTTAGGTGTCTCAGGATACATCAAATCACAACAGTATCCATAAAGCTCACTGCCATAAAACCACGCAGCCAGTTGACGAACCTCCTCATTCAAATCATAGTACCGCAAAGTCTCTCTCAGTTTAAATGTATTAATTGTGAGATACTTGCCTATTTGATCAAAAGAAAATCGTTCCGACACCTTGTCGTGATCATAATTCGTCCCAAGAAAACGAGCTATTTTGTTGGAAGTTTTCATGAGATTATTTCTTATCCTTTTTGCATCGCTCTCCACTTCCTCATTGCTTTTAAGCGTCGGGAACTTCGGTCCGCCAATATTTTTCTTCTCTCTGTACCCGCTTCTCCACTCTGCAGTCATTTCTCTAAATGGTGCATGTAAAACATCAACCGGCCGCAATACCAACTCGTAACTGTTGTCATATCCATACTTGTATCTGATAAACATATTGACATCTACATCCGATTCCAGTTTCTCCTTAAAAAGGATACGCGCTTCCACGCGGAATGGTCTTCTGCTGATATCTTCTTTCTTAAGTCCAAAACAATACTCCGCTGCCCCGGCATGCAGCCTTAACGGCCTCTGCTCCTTTACCGGAAACTCTGTGTCATCCCCCATAACAGCGATCGCACTGTTTTCGTCGATCAAATCCCAGTCCTCATACTTTCCCTTTCCCTGAACCGGTATCTTAAGGCTCAGCTTTGGAAGGTACTCTGTCCATATCGGAAGATGCTTGTTTAATCTTTCTTTATATATCAATGCGCCTTCCAAAAGCTGCATGGTAGTGCTCTGAAAGATACTGCGTATATTGTTCCATTGCTTTTCCGTAAATACCCTGCGCAGATTGTCTTCTGTCACATACTGGATGAAAATATCAGAAATAAAATAAATATAGCTGGCTCTATTATTTCCTAATCTGTAACATATCTTTTTCCAGAACTTACAAATTCTATCAAGCCAGATAGATACACATTTTTTCACAACTTTTTCATCATAAGTTATTTGATAAAGACTGACCTTTCCCCGGTTCACATAGTAATAATTTGCATAATCGTTACCCATCATCAATTCTTTTACCGCGTGATCTCCCACCAGGCCTTCCACTGCTTTGTCCGGAATAGAAAGTCTGTGCTTTGCAGCAAATTCTTTTACATATAGTCTGCAGAAAGCGTCCTCTGTAATGTCGTCCCCCTCCTTTATCTGCGGGAACGGGGGAAAGTGATTGCAGGTATAATTCCCAAGATCCTCCTCATAATGGATCGTCATCATTCCTGCCGTAGCCGTATCTCCGACTAAATCCATATATACAAAAACACTGTCTTCATCAAAATGATACGCTGGGTCTGCCAGCCAGCATTCCAGGGCCGCTACGCTTCTCCAAACCGGAAATGTTCTTGTAAAGCAGCCTTTCACACATGATTTCAAATTTTTCTGTCTCAGCTCCTCCAAGGCATCCGGAACCAAATAAAAGAAATAATCATCCTGACCTAACGTAATATTCTCATGAATCTCATCAAGAACCGCTTTCAGGCCCCTGCTGTCCTCCGATTCCACCACATCCCTGACCGTTATATTACCGTCCGCATGCAAGTGGATACTCCTCCTTCCATTTGGAAAAACAGAATGAGAACTGTCATTGTTCTTATATGCGACAGCCTTATTCGAATAAAACCGGTTTACTACTTCTATCTTCTCACCCGCAATTCCAAGCGATGTCCCATTCCCAATCATATCAAAAGACACGGACGCCGGCCGTTTCTTTTGATCAGTATCACGCTTGACCGGCTCAATATCTGCAAAGTCAAATATTTTATCCCTGCAAAGTGCGTTCAGTTCCTGTATGCAGGAAAGATCCGCAAAAAAAAGTTTCTTTTTCCCTTTACCGTCTTCCTTTATCTCAACTGACAGAGGCGTTCCACGCCGGGATTCCATTTTATTCTTAGATACGGCATCCGAAAAAGTTAATTTCATTTCCTTCATAAAGTCAGATCTGCGTGCCCCATTCAGTGGAACGTCATAGATTTCTATGACAATCGTCTTAGAAAGCACTTTGATATCGATGACGTACGGGATTTTGTAATGGTACCCTACTATGTAAGATACATGAAAGTCTTCGTTTTCATTCAATTTCATGCGTTTTTCAATGACATAGACATCCTCCAACGAAATCAGTTCCGCATTTATCGCTAGAAAAACTGCCTTCACATAGAGTGCAAGCGCCTGCCTCCATCGATCCTCCAAACGCGTATCAAATCTGTTCATATCCATATAGGCCCGCCAGATAATAGAATAATTCTTATCAGATAATAGAACATTGTTGGCCTGATTCTGATTTTTAGGCGCAACACCTCTTAGCGGCGACTCTCTGAGAAGTTTTTTTATTCTCCACATCTGCATCATCTGCTCATTTCCAGAATCATCGTAAGCACCCATTTTCAATCCATTGTTCATCCTGTCGGATACCCGTCCCATAAGCTGTTGATACAACATCATCGCAGCCTGATTCTCTTTTATGTCGAAACTGTACTCTTTTATCTGGGTTAGCAATGTCTGCTTTCCGGCCATTTTTTCCCTTACAGATCTGCCAGGCTGTTTCCCCAGCCAGTTGATCGTCTTATAGCCAATATTTCTGGCTTTCTCCGGACGCACCATTCTATCAGCCTTGACCAGATTATGCCTGGGATTCTTTACAATCTCCTGCAGATGATCCCCGCAAAAGGAGATCATCTGCATAAGATCATCATACGGCAGGGGACGGCTGCCCTTCTTAGAAACAAAATCTTCTACCCCGGGCGCCGCCTCACTCCAAAACTCAGTTATGTATGCATTATTCACCGGATCTCTGAGGCTGGCGAAGTTGCATATGCTCTCCGCAGTCTGAAGCATAATCCACCATGCCCCCTCAGCAGATGGTGTTTCAGAAGCTGACAACTGTTCTAATTGACTGATTTCACTAAGCTTTGGTGCCATACTATCACTCCTCCATATCAAGATACTCTGCGCTGCACCATAAAAATGTCTTATAAGGATTGTTAAGCGCATTTTTGAAATCTTTTTCAAGACCTATAGCCAAGCCCTCTTTCTCAAACAATGCCTCTCTCATTGGATTAAAACACTCTGCCTCAAAATTGCCATCCGTCTCCATCCCCCGAAGCTTCGGCATAACCTTGTAAACCAACGCATCTTCAAAGGCTCTCTGCATACTCTGCTCACACCTCTTCGCATCTTTCTGTTTCGCTGAAAACGCACTGATCACATCCGGATGGTTCGCCATATAGTTCTCAATCGACTGCCAGACTCTATGTCCAAGAGCACGCCCCGCATGTCCCATACATGCGTTCACTTCTTGCAGACAATTGCGGTATTTCTCCACCCTAAGGCTAAAATCCTCATTCTCGATCACGTTGGCATTCACCCAGGAATCCCATAAGGATCTGCGAAGCATCGGCACCGCAGGCATATAATTTATTTTCTTTCTGCTCTTAAACTCTGTGGGCCTGGGAAAACTGATCAGATTTCCTCTGTCGAGGACCTTGTCTGACAAAGATTTCGTGGTTTCGTCCTCATTCATCGTTCCAACCCATAAAACATTATCTGTCAGTTCCAGCGGGAACTTACTCATGCCTGCCCCCATATCGATCTCCACATTGATGCGCTCGTCACTGTTCCTTCTTCTCTCAAGTTTACTGAGCATATCGCTGAAATACAACTCTACATGCGCCAGGTTCATCTCGTCAAGCAAAACCATAAACATGGCGTCATGCAAATTATACTTCTCGACTTCAAGCCTCTGAAGATATGCGGACACTTCATCCTCATTTCTTGCCTCGCGGAGAATTTTTTGAACATTTTTCTGCAGACTTTTAAAGTCTGCAAACTGGACCATCGCCCGAATCAATGTGGTTGCGTTAAATCTATTGTCAATAGAATTAAAAAAGCCAAAAAGTGACTGTGGGCTGTCCCAGTCAGGCTGTACTGCCATGGGCTTAAAATAAATACCTCCAAACCTGCAGTAATACTCAGGAAGCAAAGACTTTCCCGTCCCGCTGACTCCTGCTAACACAGTTACCGGAGACCATTCCGCCGTCTTTAGCGATGTATGGAAAGACTTCAATAATCTCTTGTTAAATGTAACTCCACAGTTGACACACGCTGAGAAAATATTATTGAGCCATTCCAATTCTGAAATATCTGAATTGTCCGCAAAACCCATCGGCTCAAACTCATGTTCAAAAATTGCGTCAAGCCGGCTCTCAAGTTCCTTAGGCTGCTGATAAAGACTTCTGAATTTATCCACCTCCTCAGAATATTTCTGAAGCATAAGCTGCTTGACCTCAACCATTCGCTTATAATAATCGGCCTCCTGTTTTGCATCGGCAAGTTTAACCTCAAACTGCATATGGCGCTCCATTTCACGCTTCAATTCTTCCAGCTCTCTCTTTGCCGTTTCCAGCTCTCTAATTGTCTTGTCATATTTTTCAGCTTTCGTCTGGTACGCAGCAAGCTGATCATCCTTCGGAATCCGGGCAATCTCCTGGGTTAACTCGCTATTCTCATCTTCCAACATTCTTATGCGCTCAATCAATTCATCCGCTGACGAGCCATCCGCTGCACGCTCTCTTTCTTTAAACTTTGCAATCTGATCCTGCGCATTTTTCAGGCGGTCTTTAAGCCTTTCAATATCCTGCTCCTTCTGTTTCATTTCAAAGAGAGCATTGTTTATGCGTCTTTCCACTTCTCCGGACACTTTAGACTCAAACTCGGCCCGCTCTTCTCTCAACATCGTCTCTCTCGCCTCAAGATCTGCACTTGCATCGGCAATCTGCCGCAGGGACTTATTCTGTTGGCTCTTCTGTTCATTTATTTCCTGTCTCTCCAGCTCCAATGCGTGTCTTGTAGCTTCTACCAGCTCTCTTTCTCTCTGGAGAGCTGCTTGTGCACTTTCTTTTATCGTTTTTACTTCGGTATCAATCTCAGCCACTACAGACTTTCTATAATCCTCCATTTCGGCTTCCATCTGTGTCAGCTTCTGCTTCCGGATGTCCTGCATCTGTGACTGGATATCTATCTGTGCAGAAATCTTTTTTTCCTGCAGGGCGTCTATCTCTCCTAGCAGTTCCTCCTGCGCCTTTCTCAAAGCCTCAAGAGAACGCTGATTTTGGGCGGTAAATCCAGCCTCTGCATTGTTTTCCCTTTCTATCAGGTCTCTTTCCTGATTGTTCAGCGACGACTGCCTTTTATCGAGCATTTTTCTATCATGATCCAGCTTTTTTTCTTCCGCCGAAATACTCTTTTCGCGTTCAGACCTCAGCCTGTCCTGCTTAGCCTGTTCTAATTTTTGCTGTTCTAACTCCTCTCTCTCTTTTTTTAGTCTTTCCTCCTCTCTTTGATGATTCAGACTTACTTCTTCCCGCTTCTTTTCAAGCTCTTCCCATTCCTTCTTCAGCGCCTCTTCCCTTGAGGCAGCAGCTTTCTCTCTATCCAGAATTTCCTCCTGGCTCATGAAGAGCTTTTTCTCCTCTTCATTCATAGCTGCCATAATTTCCTTTTGGGCGGCCTCCTTTCTTTCAGCCTCAGACTTTTCTTTTTTCTCTTTTGCAGCCGCGACTACACTTTGAATATATTCCTTTTTACCACTGTTTTCCGTACCTTTACCTGCTCTGCTCTTTGCCATTTTTGTGCTCTCCTTATAGACAATATGATAGCAAATTGTTTCCCTCTTACGTTATAAAAAACCTGCAATTTTTAATACAGCCCTCTTCTAATCATCAAATCAACGAGCTGATTGATGCAATTCACCAATTCCTTTTTTAGGAATCCCAAGCCTGCATCTGCATAGTCTATGATTCCCGTGTGTCTTCTCACTTTAACCGCATCGCTTATAACTTGAACCAAGTTTGGCACATCCTGCGCGACCTCCGGAATCATATTATCCGGCTGCTCCATTTCCGAGAAATACCAGGCATAAAAATTGGTCTGCATAGTTCCCATCTTATAATTCCGAAAGGACTTAGAAATTTTCGAAAGATCATAATACGGAATTTCTGTCACTTGAAACCCCTGATTCCTCATCTGTTCCATTATTTGACCGCCATACTCATCGGTATAGGGTTTCAGATTTCTCATTGCCTTTTTTACCAAACGGCGTTTACACAGTTCCTTCAGAATCAATTCGATAGCTTCCGCAACATAAGTAGGATAACTTTCACCGGTTCTGCCCATATCTTCCTCGTCCGGATCTTCTGTATACTCTTCTCCATAATTTTGTTCTTCGATCAAGTCTACCAGCTTATCTGCCAGCCCTGAGTATCGGTTAATCCCTCTTGTAAACAAATTTTCAACTTGATTCTCTGCTTCTTTTCTGTGCTTTATAGTCTTCTCATCAATCCCTGTAGATTCATCAAGCGCAAATTTATCTTTATCAAAAGTGAGACCGCAGAGAATTGCTGTTACTCCAAAAATATCCCTGCCTATTCCCTCTATGTATCTGAAGTTGTATTCTATATCATTGCCGTGCATTCCATCATCACGTAAGCAGGTGAGTTTATAAGAGTCAACAATAAAGGCCGGGTTTCTGCGCGCCAGCTCATAAAATGGATGCTCGAGGTTACTATCAGCCTCAAGAAGATTTAAAGCTATCAGCGCTCGGACCTCCTCGCTTGCCTTCGCGCCTCCGCTTCCATGCACTCCCGTTACGCTTCCTTTTTTTATGTTTATAAAGTACTTCTCAAAGACATCCTCGTCGACAAAGCCACACTGCAGCGCAATTTCTGTCAATGTGTCAGCGTTATGCTTCCCATCACTATTGAGCAAATCTCTATAATAATTGTTTCTATCTGAAACGGCTATCAAAGCAGCCGCAAGCAGCCTGTAGATACAAAGAATGTAGTCATTTATGTTGCTGTTTATCGCCTCCCAATTCTTCCCCTTATTTTCATGCATCAATCGTAAAATTGTTTCCCTCCTGGTTTCCACTTCAAGCGCCCTTTTATTGACATAAGGATAATTCCGAATTTTCTCCGATAAAATTGCATCGACCTTACTGATGATCACCTGATCAATTCTCCTCACCTCCCGCTTCTCTCCTTCCGTCAAGCTGGTCTGCTGCTTTTTCAACTCCTCTATCGCCTTCTTTAAGGGCTCATTCTCCGGACGCTCCGCACACGTTTTTATCGGTTCTAACAGCTGTGGAGAGAATCCTTCGCCGAACGGATATAAAACCTGCATTCTGCTTTTATTGACAAGGTCTCCCGTGGGAATCACAAGATAGCTGACAACATACACATTTTTATCATCACCCAGCAGGGAAACTTTATCACTATTAGCAAATCTGCTCACTTCCCCATCCCTTTCCTCTGCACTGTTTCCCGCATAGAGCATTCTCGCCCGGTTTCTCTGCCTTCTGCACACTTTTAACACATCATAAATAGAAGGTTTGATATCTATATCCGGCATATCCGGTTTCACCAAAACCGCTGCTTCCCATGGCGAATTAGGGTCTGTCTGGTCCAGGAAAAACTGAATAAGATTTGCCTTTTTTTGTCTGCCCCTGATTTCGCATGGCTGGAATCTTCCGTCCGGAATAAAGGCATCCATATATGATTTTGATACATAGTCGTAAAAAATGTACCCTGTTTTCATATCATAGGAAAGACTTTCCTCCGCGAGGATTTTTTTACCTGCTTCCGTAATCACCCTCGTCTTTGTAATCAGCTTTCTCTCGTAAAGCTCCTTGATTACAACCTCTATAAGGGAAATTTCCAAGGAAAGTTTTTCTGCAAGCCATTTGATATCTTTGACACCGCAATTTAACAATTTAAGAACCGTTTCCTGAAACAAATTTAAGGCATCATCCTTCGGATATGGTACTAAAACCTTGCACACCTTCATCGGCAGCAATATAGCCTGCCTCTCATATCCCATCCTGAAATAACCTTCCGGAACCCTGGGATGAAAAAATAACAAATCGGCATAATCATTTAATAATGCAGCCATACTCATCTCCTCCATTACACATACTGTAAAAATCCACAAGTGCCGGAACCGCATAGGCGGCACTGTCGTTCTTTAGCATTCCGCTGTCTCCTACACATATCAACGCCTTTTTGCTGCGGCTCATCGCCACACACAAACGATTTTCAAACATCAAAAAACCATATTTTTTCCATAGCTGCTTATCTCTTACGATTTTCGCCGCTTTATCATCCTCCTCATGCTTCGGATTGATCTTATCCGCATTTGATCTGACCACTGACAAATAGACAATATCGAATTCCCGGCCCTGGAATGCGTCAACTGTTCCCACTCTGATATATTCTTCGTCGCCAAATTTATTGTTCCAGTACTCCCTGGAAATACGATAGCGCCCCTCTTCGTCCCTGGTCAGTATTCCTATTTCTTTAGAGGCCAAAACTTCATTTAACAAATCTACCTGATCTCTATAAAATGTTATAATTCCATAGCTGTACTCTCTTCCCCCAGGACTGTCCAGCATCTGCTTCAAATGCTCGGCAATTCGTTTTGCTTCAATATAACGGCTTTTGCTCTTATCTGCTCTTTCCTTCCCTTTTGACAAAGGTGTCTCATACCAAATGCAGGCTTTATTTTCAATACCCGGCAGTGTGTGTCCAAATTTTTTTACATTGGTAATTCCATTGTCAACATTTTCGCCGTGTATCTTATAAAAATTCCGATTGATAAAGCTTCCAATGGAAGGATGCATACGAAACTGTCTGTCCAAAGTGATAACCCTTGCAATCTTAGGTTCCTGCTCCTCAAGCAGCTGCAGTTTATAAAACAACTGTTGGAACATACTCTGCTTCAGCCTGTTATCGATTTCATCCCTCAGTTCAATCTGCGGCGTCTCCTCCTCCAATCTCCGGGCAACTTCATCGTCGATTATGTGGGGAAGCTGGCGATGGTCGCCCACAAGTATAATCTTCTTGCTTGCAACAGACAACGGAATAAACAAATCAAGCGGATTACTTCTCGCCGCTTCATCTACAAGCACATTCTCATAAATGATATCATTATTTTTAAGATCACTGATTTCCTTGCTCATCACCTGCTGGTTTGTCGCGCCATTAACCACAGAATAATCCAGTACCGCTTTTTTAACAGCCATCGGGTTTTCCTCCAGAGTATTCATATATTCAAGAAAAATCAGATCCTCTCCTTTTTTACTTTCCTCTATCTGCTCCTTTAAATAATCCGAAATTTCACAGAGAAGAATATCAATTTCTTCCTTTTTCCCACGACTGGTAAATATTCTGTCCATAGGTATCATATGTGCAAGAATGCTCCTTTTTACATTCTTTAATTCCTCATAGTCAACCACATCCTGCTCAAGTGTTTTTTTCAACTTTTCAATGAAGGGCCAAAGATATTCATCCTGCACTTTTTCAAGCCTCATAACTGCTGCCCTGATGGCGCCAATACCGTTGTCCTTCATCGAAATCTCATCGATTGGAATTCTGCGCACTGTCTTTATCAGCAGCGCTGATTCCTCCCTGTTATCCTCGATTTGAAATTGTATTCCATTTATAATCGACGACAGACGGCTGTTTTGCTCTTCAGAAATATAATTCTCCACTTCATCCCTGATCTTTCTTAAAATTTCCAATGTCTGATGCAGTGAGACTGCAGAATTCAAATAGTTTACATACAGTTTGTTAAATACAGAAAAGTATTCCATATCCCTTGCCTGCGCATGTATGACGTTTAAATCGGCAAGCTTTTCATTAATCCAATGCTGAATAGTCAAATTTACATCTCTGGCCTCATCCTCGATGTCCGAATACTTTCTGCCAAACTTAATCGCCGGCAGTCCAAAGATGCGCAGACGGTCAGTCGCATTCTGCACTGCATCATGCTGAAAAGCCGTTATCAGGCTTCTTCCAAACATCCCGCCCTCCGTATCCGCTTCCTCCTCAAGTCTCTTGATTATGGCAGTTATGACCGTCGTCTTCCCTGTCCCGGGCGGCCCCTGAATAATTGCCATATCCGGCGTGTTCAGCGCAATACGAATTGCCTCAATCTGGTTGGGCGTCAGATTGGAAAATTTTGGATCCTCCAACAAGGCAGGAGAAAGTGCAGGTATATTTGTCTTTTTAGGCTTCGTAACCCTTTTCCCCTCCATAATGGCCTTCAGCTCAGGCATTGGACACGCCATTCTTTCAATATTCATTCTGGCAGTTTCCCTTCTCTCAAACCGCCTTTTATCGCCTTTATATGAGATAAATATAAAACCTGTGCTGAAGCGTTTCAGCTTTATCAGATTTTCATCGTTGACAGCAATTGCAATTCTGCCTGACAGTTCATTAATGTCCGCTGCTATCTTTCCATCGACTGTAGTTTCATTGACCTCCCTGGATTCAAAAACATTCAAAAGTGCAGCAGAATCCGCGGCGTCCTGAAATGGGTGAAAGGGCAAAATACTGATGATATCTCCTTTTTTTGCGGCTTTTGAAAACTTTTTCAGCTGCTTCTCGCTGTTGGCTGCGTTCAGGTAAAAATAGATGATATTTCCTGCAGGCTCATATGAATCAAAATGTAATGCGCCGGCATCCCTGATTCTATCTAACGTAGTCTGAACTTCCATCCTTCCGTACTGATTCCATAGCTCAATATATAAATCCCCTTGATCCGAAAGAATTTCCCGCATTTTTTCCTTTATCTCCGATTTTTCATCAGAGTATTGTAAGTTCCCCCGCACGAGGACAAAGCAATAACTATTGACCTGTAATCCCCTGCAAAATTTTTCAGCTTCGTAGTACTCTTTGCCGTCATCGTATCTTTTCCGGACAGAAAGATAGTACTCGCCAGTAGAAATGACAAACTCTTCGTTGTCGGTCTCATCCTTTCTTATGTGTTTTCCAACGATAAAGTATTCTGCACTGCCATCCGGGGAATAAACGGCATCCTCCCTCAACTCATCGTACACCTTCGCAATATTCCTGAACTGTTTCTGCTTTGTCAGTTTCTTCCTGATAAATTCATCCTTGACGAGAACAGCAATATCCATCTCATTACTTACGGGATATTGCTTGACCAAAATAGTGACCGTGTCCTTATTGACAGACAATATCTCACATAAACACAAATCCAGGTTATCCATAATATGGGAGACGACATTTCTCGTATGTTCATTTACCGGAATAAACCTTTGCAGTTTGCCACTATCATAGGTTCTCACAAGGATGAATTCTCCCTGACTCAAAAGCTTAACTGCCTCATTTGCCTTAAAAGCGACTTTTGTGTCACGATCTGTACGGCACAGCTCTACGATCTCCTCCATGCATGCATTTTTCATATCTTGTACAAGCAATGTTTGGCCCTCCTACCGTTTATAAAATCTAATATATCTCTTTCTCAAAACAGAGATATCATCCACAACATGTATCTCACTACCCTCAATGGTCCTTCTTCCGTACGATACCGGCATACTTAATATCAATCCATCAATTTTATCGAACCGCTTGAAGGTTCTTCCCTCCAGCTTTCCGATTTCCTTATTTGCAGACACCATTTCTATCACGGTATCTGTCGTACAGTTATACACTGCATATTTTCCGTCCTCAATCTTAACCGCAATTGTCGGCTCCTCATCCATAAGAGAGAAAATGTCGTCTGTCTGATAATTAAAGAAAACATGTGTCCCATCTACATCATCAAAAATCTTCCTACCAACCGGTTTAACCGGTTTAAGATCTTCTCTTTTCAGATGGGAAATATTAAAATCACCTTCCCTGTTAAAAGAGTCAATCGATTGATTCTCTGCATCTATTATGCTGTCATAGTCATATTCATCCAAAATCTGAGCGTAATAGACGGCCCTTTTGCGCTTTTTTTTGCAAAATGGACATTTATCCTTTTCGGCAGATTTCATAAAGTATGTATTTTGACAATGCTCGCAAGTAATCAGCAGATCCTTTGCCCTGCGCAGTTCTTCGAACCACTCTCTCATAGAAGGTCTCGAACTGGGATCGGACTGTCCTTCCCTGCTGAAATTGCGGTGAAACAATTCCTTCATTCGCTTTGTCATCACAAGATCAGCCGGCATACCTGTTCCAGGATTAACCGCATTTCTTGTATCATCCGGATCATAGATCCAAGGTAAATATTCCGGTGCCGATTCCTTCTCCGGTTCAGACGGGGTATCCCAATCATCCTCATCCCAGCCGTCCCCGGTCTCGGACATCATTTTCCCGTTAAACGGAGAATTCAGCGTCAAAACCTCGTGGGCCAATACCGCAAAGGTATATTCATCGCTCTCACGGGTATTCAGGCCCCCGGCAGTCACTTCAGGAGCGCCATATCCCGGAGTCATAATCTGCTTATTTACATCGAAGAAATATCTCATATTATCCGCGTCAATCAGCCATACTTCCCCCGTATGATTGTCTGTTGACACAAATAAATTGTCGGGGGAAAGATCCGCATAGACAATGGAATGATAATACATTTTTGCAAAAAGCCCAGCCGCTTTTGAAAGAAAGCCCAGCCTGTACCGAAGGCCCCCTGTATCCCTGTAAAATTTAGGCGGCACCGTCTGTTCATCAAAAGAACGAATCCAATACTTTACAGACTTCATATTGCCAAGCATCCGCATGGTATATCCGCAATATGGCCTCCGCAGGACACTTGCCGCCCTTGCAACATGTATTCCGGCCGGAAGGTCAAGCGTTCTGACTTCATCTAGCCCAGCCTTATACTTGTCATACTCCTCCTCATCCACGACCGGCCCGCCGTGTACCGGGTCAATTTTTATTTTGACAATTATATTGGGATCTGATGTCCGCCAAACAGCGCCTTGTCCGCCTTCTCCCAATTTCTCTGTAAGCTGATGCTTCTGTCCATTCTCGTCAACTACAAATTTATATTTTTCACTGTTTTGTGCCATCGCTATCTCCTCCTATAGCAAATAAGAGTTCTGTCATCTCCTGCATTCACAGGATTCCACTTGGATAATACTTGATAAATAAAGTTGTTTCTTTCGGACAAGTTTTCACAAGCGGAAATCCGTTTATAAAGCAGCTGAATAAACGCCTCTCGTCTATCCTCAATAATTGTTTCCGAAACTCCGTCTGTCATCATTACCATTCCAAACGGCCTGTGGCCGACAAAAATCTTCTTGAGGCTCCAGTCTGCATACCCCGTAAAGCTTCCCATACATACGGTCACATTTGTAAAATCGTCTTCCTTCTCTTTTAAAAGCTGCAGTTCATGATCCAAGGAAAGGTATATGCTTCCGTCTCCCAATTGTCCCAAATACACATAACCGTCATTTGAGACTATGGCAAAAAGACATGTAGCGCAGCAATCCTTCTGTGCATATGGAAAAATCTCCAAATTCCATATCGATACGACAAGCGGAAGAAGAAGCCTGATATCTTTCTCCTTATATCCATTCCATATCTGAACTGCTTTGTCTACTGCTGTGCCCACAGATTTTGCTCCGTGGGCAGAAAAGGGCTTAGACCCTAGCCCATCAGAAACCACCAAAATTGTCCCAAATTTATATCGTTTAACCGAATATGCATCTTGATTTGGCAGACCGCTTTTTTCATGCAGCAGCCCTCTTACTGACGCGTAACCAATTTCTTCAACCCTCATTTCATCCTTTTCCCTCATATAAAGTCTAATTCCAAAACATTTGTACTAAAAAGTTCAGGAGGAATTGTATTGGGCGATGAGCTCTTACTGCGCAGCACGGTGCTGGATGAAATAAATCTGAAAAACTTATAAATATCAGCGGCATCTTCCACAAAGCACACTTCCTTTTCCGGATGGTCTAGAAATCGCTTCATCATAGAAATATCCGCATCTGCTCCAATTGCAAGACTCCATCTATCACATTTGGCGGAACGTCCAGTCGAAACAAACTGGTTTAACTGGTTTTCAAATTTCTGATTTCCAGGATCTTTCGGATCATAGGGCTGCCCGTCTGATACTAGGATAACCACCGGCCTGTAAGAGTTAGACGGAATCTTACTCTTATCTTCTATTATTTCCTTTGCAGCATCTAAAGCGTTTCCCATACATGTCACTCCGCCAGCTGCCAACTCCGTAAATTCTAATTCACCTGCAGGAGTCAGTTCAGAAACCACTACAGCCTCATCCCCGAAAGTAATAATCGAAACATATATTTCAGTCTGAACCGCCTGTTCTCTTTTAAACGTATCCAACATTTCCCTGACAGCGTTATTCAGTTCTTCTATTTTATGACTAAGCGACATCGTCCCGCTCACATCCAACAGCAAAAATACAGGTAACATTCTGGGTTTAGGCATGACCATGCCTTCAAATTTATTTTTCACAGCCTGACTCCTCCTTTAGTTAAAATCAAGATCTATCGGATCCTGCATAGTAAAGAATTCATTGATTACCTGGTTGGGATTGGCGCTCTTGCTCCTTTGAATCGTTGTGGAAGAGAGAAAGCGGAAAAACTTATGGATATTGGCCGCATCTTCCACAAAGCACACTTCCTTTTCCGGATGATCTAAAAATCGTTTCATCATAGAGACATCTGCATCTTTCCCTATCGCGAGACTCCACCGGTCACACTTGGAACTTCTACCCGTAGTTGTAAACTTTATAAGCTTATCCTCCCAATGATCATCGTTAGGAGCGCCATCTGATACGAGCACTACAATCGGCCGGTATGCGTTTTTCGGAACCTTCGTCCTGTCTTCAATCATGTCATAGGCGACATCTAAGGCACGTCCCATATATGTCATGCCTTTCGCTGTCATATCTGTATAATTGATATCTTTTGCAGGTGCCAGCTCCGTGTGAACCTTCACCTCCGTTCCAAATGTGATGATAGAGACACAAATTTCCACCTGCACCAATTGTTCTTTCCGAAACGTATCAATCATCTCCCTTACCGAACGGTTCAGCTCATCCATCTTCGAATCCCGTCCCATGGAAGTGCTTACATCCAAAAGCAAAAAAACAGGCAGTTTCCGCGCTTCGGGCATTACAAATCCATCAAATTCTTTATTTTCCATACTCTATTCCTCCCTTTCTATTGTACCATCAATATTCCGGTTCATCTGGTGTTTTTGTCTTTTTTTTGCTATACTTAAAACCTGGGTTACTTTATCACCTCCCATGGCCAGGTTTCTTTTTCTTATCTGATAACGATATCTTACCATGGCGGTTATTTTTCTCATTTAAAAAAACCTACAAATTTTTTAGGAGCAGTCTTATGGCTAAAAATACGCATGCATTTCAGAATGATATTAAACATTATGACAAAATTCGTGATATTCTCCGCTACTTATATATGTATGGCAGTTCCTCCAAAGAAGAATTGATCGAAAAAAAGCTGGTCAAAAGCGTCAGCTCTTTTTATGATATCCGTCAACGTATTGAAAATTACATTGATGGGGAATACCTTCAGGAACACAAATCCAGTGAAAAAGGAACCGGTAAAAAGTTTCGATTCATGTATGATCCCTTCCGCTGTCCGGTGAATTATCTTGCGGAAACATATCAAAATTGCTCCTATATCATTGATGATGTGATTTTTTACTTTTGCTTGATGCAGGCATTTGTTGATCCGGAATATCCTGAAGAGCCTTATGATTATCTCGAAGACGACTCCTTCCTGGGCAGAAAAGAATATATCGAAACAGATGAAGATGTGGCAGTCACTGATCTGGTTACAATCGTAAAGAATATATACGCTAATAATCAGTCTGTTCTTAAAGAATTAAATAATATTATCCCCCATTTTGAACACAATAAAAAATTGTTCACCTGGGCACGTGTCAAAGCGCGCATAACAGAGCTTACCTCTTTAGGTATCCTGGTTGAATCCGGCGAGGGAAGATATTGTCTATCCGCAGATATATTTGCTGATATAGAGGCCGATGAATTGTCAGATATACAGCTGATGACGCAATTTTTCTACAATTGCTCTTTTCTTACTGTCCCTGGTTTCTATCTTTCATCGACAATTAGCGAATACTCGCAGGCAGTCTATCCAAGGGAAACTGACAGTTTTTTTTGCAGGCAGGAAAACCCTGTCTTTTTTTACAAGAATCATCGCCTGCAGACTGTTATCGACGACGATGTGACTTGGATCATTTTAAACGCTATTCATTCTGCAGACGTCATTCATTATTCATACAGAGCTAAAAATGGAGAAATCCTTGCATTTGATGTCCTCCCAATGAAGCTTGTGATTGATAAACAATATGGGCGCCAGTATTTCTTCTGCTATAGTTACTCAGATCATAATTATTACATGCCGCGCATTTCGTCTGTCGTAGAAATAAGCATAGACAAATCATTTGACAACATAAGAAAATATGAATGCCTTCCTTCATGTGGCGCAAATCAAACGATTCATGACCTGTACAACCAAATATACCAGGAACACACGCAAAATGTATGGAATATCGCCTTAGGAGAATCTGTCACTACCGTAAAAATACATTTTACATTTCCGGAATCTGAGTACCCCAAACTCCTTAGCCGATTAAAATCCACAAAGCATCATGGTACGATTACCGAGCTCGGCGACGGACATATCGATTTTACAGTTGAGACACAAAGCGAACTGGAACTCATTCCGTGGATACGCAGTTATGGTCCCTATGCTGTAGTAGACTGCCAAAGCAACCCATTACTCGCTGACAAACTCAAATCTGACTGGGAGGAGGCAATGCGAAAATATGGAGTTATTTAATAAATATAAAAACAAAAACTTTATGTATCTTACCAACTATATCAACAGTTGTATCTCTTACGAAGATTATGCATTAACTCCTGATGAACTGGAAAGACAATTGGCCGGCACGTCCCAGAGTACCTTCGAAGAATTTATTCAGGCAGTTCTTAACAGATCGGATTCAAAAACAAACTACAATGCATCGCTTCTATATGCAGATCATGAGAAAATGCGGCCATTGAGAATGGTACACGTTCCTGTAAGAGCAACGATAGCCGAAAAGGCCTGGCTTTACTATGTACTGCAAAATAGTAAAGCCGATTTATTTCTCCATTCAGGACTGAAGGAACGTCTATTGGCGTCTTTATCAAATGACATGAATTTTGCAGAGTATCCTCTCCAGCCAGATTACATAGATATCCGTGAATTTTCCAAAGATAATCATCTGGACATTACACTTGACCTAATCAAACGTTTTAAGACCATTGTGGAGGCAATTAAACAGCACAGACAGCTTACCGTGACCAATAACAGCTATTCCGGACAGATCTATTCTGACCAAATTGTTTACCCCTATAAACTGGAATATTCATCCCAATTTGATTCCTTTTCCTTATCGTGCTACCCACTTGATGCAAAACGTCCAGTAAAAATGAATCTCAACAATATTGTCTCTGTCTCTGTTGGGGATTTTATTGTTGATTATGAAAATTTTGTTAAGGAGTTTGAAAAGCTGCTTTCTGACACCAAAGTGAAACAGCCGATACAGATTGAAATCATTAATCAAAATGAAGCTTATGACCGCTGTACCTACCTGTTTTCTTCCTATGACACCTATTGCTACGACAAGGGCAACGACAAGTTAATTATGAACATATACTATTACCGCTTTCAGAAAGAAGAAATGATCCGCAATATTCTTTTTCTTGGACCTTATGTGAAAGTCATATCTCCAACGAATATCATGGACGAAATCGTTACCGCCATCAAAGCAGCCTATAGGCAGTATACGGCTCAGCCGGAAACTCGAGAGTGACAGTTGACAGGCGTACAAAAAAACAGTATACTTATAGAACCGTGCAGCCGGGGCGTTAGCGGTGCCCTGTACCCACAATCCGCTCCAGTGGGGGTGATGCTTTATCGAGGGCTTTTGTCTGTATAGCTGCCCTTTATAAGTGGCGTTGAAGTTTGGGTCTTACGCAATGAGAATCCATGAACCGTGTCAGGGTGGGAACACAGCAGCACTAAGTGGAACCTTTCATGTGCCGTGAGGGTGCCTGGCGGAGTTAACTGTAAAGGTAACGTATATGGGCCGGGTTCGACATAAAGCGCACGGTTTTGAATTTTTATATCACGAAATCTAATCGTCGAATTATCTCAAATATTCTGGATTGGAAATCATATGACTGCAGATCAGATTACTTATGAAAATCCCATGTGGCCGTCACTTACAGACTGTTCGCTCTGTCCCAGACAATGCCACGTCAACCGAAATGCCGGAGAAACCGGTTACTGCGGGCAGACCGCAAAGATCATGGCGGCGAGAGCCGCTCTTCACTTTTGGGAAGAACCATGTCTGTCCGGTACGAACGGTTCCGGCACTGTTTTTTTCAGCGGATGCAGCCTGCGCTGTGTATACTGTCAGAATCTCGAAATTGCCCAGAAAGCTGCAGGCCGGGAGATCACACCAGCCCGTCTGTCTGATATTTTTCTGGAACTGCAGGATAAACAGGCACACAATATCAATCTCGTCACACCGACCCACTTTATTCCCCAAATTATAACCGCTCTTGAGACAGCAAAAGGACGAGGACTATCCATCCCCGTCGTCTACAATACATCCTCCTACGAAAAGACGGAAAGCCTCCGCCTTCTGGAAGGACTTATCGATATTTATCTGCCTGATTTGAAATACTTCGATCCTGTTTTGAGCGAGCGTTATTCTCATGCGCCCGATTATTTCAAAGCTGCCTCTTCGGCTATAGCTGAGATGGTACGTCAAGTAGGTACACCCGTCTTTGCAGACGGAGAAGATTCCCTGATGAAAAAGGGAGTGATCGTCCGCCACCTGCTTTTACCTGACTGTGAGAAAGACAGCCGAAAGATTTTACGATATCTTCACAGCACTTATAAAAATGACGTATATGTCAGTATTATGAACCAATATACGCCCCTTTCACAGGCTGCCGGCATACCTTCACTGAACCGTCGAATCTCCGACGAGGAATACGAACGGATTATAGATTATGCCATCCACATCGGCATCGAAAATGGCTTTATTCAAGAAGGAGACACCGCTTCGGAAAGTTTTATTCCCTCCTTTGACTATGAGGGCATCTAAACCTACAACTCCACTTTTCTCAAATAATACCCAAACTCGCCCGCCTTCGGCTTTCCGCTCGCACATTCAAATGCCTCGAAGCCAAACATGAGTGCCACCATTTTTTCTCTCTCATAATAGACTCCCGGCACGCCCAGATAGTATTCCCTCTCTTTTCCAAGAATCACATGGCGGTAATTGTAAAAGCCATGCAGAAGAAAACTGTTATTTACAAGATACTGGTATTTGGATGGAAAAATGATAAAGTCTTTCGGCGTCAGCTTCACGTAAATCCGCTCATCATCATATGGGTGAATATTATCGTAAGTGTCCAAAATCTGTTCCCACTTGTCTTCCTTCAAGCCTCCCATGGCAAAGTCATCTGCCATAAGTGGTTTCTGCTTTTCCATCCCCACGATAGGCAGAGCCGGAGTCCTCTCTGTAACGTTCCAATCTTGTTCAGATATAGTCTTTCGCTCCTGCCTCTGTACTGAAATATGTTCTATCCTGTCAGGCCGTTCTCTCTTCGTCATTTCTTTCTCAGGTTTTTTTTGTTTTGGCATTTCTGCTGCAACAGCCGAAATTACCTCTGACGGCGGGTTGGGTTCAGCCGGCGTAACAGGTATTTCCTCTTCTGCCTTTTCCTGAATCTGCTCTTCATCTGCTGATTTCTTCTGCAAAACCCGCTTTTCTACAGTCTTGCTCTCCCCTTCCACCAAATAGCCGCCCGGAAGCACAATCTGCAGCCTCACCTGCTCCAAAGAATCCTGTTCCTGCTTTTCCCATTGTCCGCTGCCTTCCCGCAATGTGATTTCGTCCGCCTCTTTCCAGTCCGTTCCACTATAGTAGCGCACCGGAAACTTTCCCTCTATAGAGCGGGGCACATTTTTTACAGCCAAAGAAAGGTTTCCCACCTTGTCCCGTTTCTCTACTCTGAGGAATCCCGCGTTCCCCAAACGGTTCCCATCCTTATACAGCCCCATATATACAATTTCTTTCCGATACATAGCGATACCCTCATCTCCTCATACACTTTGTAAGACATCCTGCATTGTGAGGTCTCTGCATAGCACCCTCGCTATAAGCAATTCTCACACGTTTCCCATACACATATATATGCATGTTCATCCTGTAATAGAACTGTATATTTCAAATACTATGGCTTACGGTCTCGCAATTTCCTAACGAATGGAAAAAGCCGGACAAAATTTGCCCAGCTCTTATGCTACAATAAATTCAACTCGCAGTCACGTATTCCCAGTCGTCTAAAAGTCCAAGGAATCCAGGTAGTGCATATAGCTTACCACCATCAAGGCGATCTTAAAGGTCAGCGCATCATCAAACACACGGATATCCAATCCCGTACTCTTCTGCAGCTTTTCAATTCGGTACACCAGTGTATTGCGGTGTACAAAAAGCTGTCTGGATGTCTCCGACACATTCAGATTATTCTCAAAGAATTTATTAATTGTTGTCAGGGTCTCCTCATCCAGCTCCGCCGGCACGTTTGACCCAAAAATTTCATCAATAAACAGCCTGCACAAATTGATTGGCAGCTGATAAATCAGACGGCCGATACCCAGCGTATTGTATGCTGTCACCTTTTTCTCTGCATAGAATATTTTACCTACATCGAGGGCCATCTTGGCTTCCTTGTAAGACTTTGATACCTCTTTAAGCTCCCCAACGATTCTCCCGTAGGCCACACGCACATTGAGCATGGCTTCCATATTCATCATGTCCGCAATCGTATTGGCAATCTGCTCCAATCTCTCATAACCATCTTCGGGGGCAAGTGCTTTGATCAAAATTACATTGCTCTCATCCACTGCTGTAATATAGTCACCGATCTGGGAAGAAAACATACCGTTCAAAAACTCCATAACGGCGCTGTCCTTCTCTTTTTCGGTCTCAACCAAAAATACCGCGCGCGGAATAGCCGCTTCAATGTGCAGTTTCTTCGCACGATTGTAGATATCTACTAAGAGCATATTATCCAACAGAAGATTTTGGAAAAAATTGTTGCGGTCATACCGCTCTTTGTAAGCAACGATCAAATGCTGCAACTGACTGACGGCAATTCTGCCGATCATGTAAGTATCCTCATTTTTACCTTTAGCATCCAGAATAAACAGCACAGCGTCCTCATCCAAAACCTTAAGCAGATGGTGCATGCCTATCACCTGACTATCCGCAGGTGAATCCACAAAGCCGGAGATCATTTTCTGGGAAATCTCATCTGTCTCAAAAGTTGCCGCGACCTCCTTTCCCTCCAGATCCCACACTGCAAGATCTACCTTGGAAATCGTACTCAGCTCCTCAATACTGGTCTTGATAATCTGACTTGAAATCATAATAATCTCCATTCCGAAGCGTTTACGCGACAAAAAACACTGCTCATTGCCAACGTGTGCCCACCGGGCACACTGTAAAATAAGAGGGATGCTTTGCACCCCTCCTCGCAATCATTTCTACTAGTTAGTGATAGTCTGCTCTGTCTCTTTGTCGAATACGTGGATTTTTTCAACATCGAAAGCAAACTTAACTGTATCGCCAGGTCTTGCCGTGGTACGAGAATCCACTCTCGCGGTAATCGGGAACTCAGCAAGATCAAAATACAAATAAACTTCTGCGCCAAGCAGCTCGTAAACCTTAATGGTAGATTCAAATACACACTTAGAATTCTCAACGTATGCTCCAGAATCATATACATCCTCAGGACGGATACCAAAGGTAACAGTCTTGCCTGCATAACCGCCATCAATCAATTTCTTAGACTTATCAGCCGGCAGCGGAATACTCTTGCCTGCAACCTTCAAGCTTGCTTCTGAACCCTTTACCTCAACAACAGCATCGAGGAAATTCATCTGGGGTGATCCCATAAAGCCTGCTACAAACAGATTCTGAGGCTTCTGATATAAGTTCTGAGGAGTATCAACCTGCTGAACCACACCGTCCTTCATAACGACGATTCTGGTACCAAGGGTCATAGCCTCTGTCTGGTCATGTGTTACATAGATGATAGTGGTGCCCAGTCTCTGATGCAGTTTGGAAATCTCTACACGCATCTGTACACGAAGCTTTGCATCCAAGTTAGACAGCGGCTCATCCATCAGGAATACCTTAGGATTACGAACGATTGCACGGCCCATAGCCACACGCTGTCTCTGACCACCGGAAAGAGCCTTCGGCTTACGATCAAGGAGAGCTGTCAAATCAAGTATCTTTGCCGCTTCTTTTACCATTTTGTCAATTTCATCCTTCGGAACCTTTCTCAACTTCAGTCCGAATGCCATGTTATCGTAAACTGACATATGAGGATAAAGAGCGTAGTTCTGGAATACCATTGCAATATCTCTGTCTTTAGGCTCTACATCATTAACTACTCTGTCACCAATCTTTAACTCTCCGGAAGTAATATCCTCCAAACCTGCGATCATACGAAGTGTGGTGGACTTACCACAACCTGAAGGACCTACGAAAATAATAAACTCCTGATCTGCGATCTCAAGATTGAAGTCCTTTACTGCCTCGAATCCGTTGGGGTATTTCTTGCATACGTTCTTTAATGATAAACTTGCCATGACTGCCTCCTAATTTAATTTTTATTTTGTTTTGAAAAAATATTTTGAAGAAAAACTTTTAAAGGAAAGCCCTTCCTCTGTTGATTAATTCTGTAGACTAGTATAGCGAAATTTTATGCCCTTTACTATACCACTATTCCACAAAGATTTTTGCTTCGATTGTAGAAAATGGCTTACTTTGTCTACGTTTTTTTAGGCTTCACGGCAAAGTGCCTAAGAAAGAGTTGTTTTCATGTACATGTTGCCTAAACCCCATGCGGCTATATTCTAAACTAGCCCTTTTATGCCGTCCTGCATCCCTTCACTTCGTATCCTGCTTCCGCAACGGCCTGGCATAGCGCCTCATCGGCCACTTCATTATCCATGGTTACACTGGCCTGTTTATCCTCCAAGCTGACTGACACAGCAGTTACGCCTTCAATCCCCTCCAAAGCCTTCTGCACATGTGCCTGGCATTTTGCACACATCATTCCCTCCACATCCAATACCTTTACCATATTCTCTTTCTCCTTTCTTTTTTCTTTTTTCTTTATCCCCTTAAAGCCGTCAATCCAATCCGGCATAGGAACCTCATGTCCTCTTCTGTCCCTGTCAGCATTCCCCACACGGAAGAAATTCAGCCGCAGTGCGTTGGTAACCACGCAAAAACTGGAAAGACTCATGGCCGCCGCCGCAAACATGGGGTTTAACGAGAGCCCCATCAGCGGAACAAGAACGCCCGCCGCAACTGGAATACCAATGCAATTATAAAAGAATGCCCAGAATAAATTTTCATGGATGTTCTTGAGCACTTGTCTGGAAAGCCTGACGGCCGCGGAAACATCTGTCAACTTTGACTTGACCAAAACAATATCCGCCGCATCCAGGGCCACATCCGCCCCAGCGCCTATGGCGATACCCACGTCCGCTCTTGTGAGGGCGGGCGCATCGTTGATGCCGTCCCCCACCATGGCCACTTTGCCACTCTCTGAAAGGCGGCGGATTACTGCTTCCTTGTCACCTGGCAGGACATCTGCCACAACGGCGTCTATGCCCACCTGGGTACGGATGGCTTCGGCCGTGCGATGATTGTCACCAGTGAGCATAACAACATGGATACCCATACCTTTAAGTTCAGCTACCGCCTGCGCGCTGTCGGGCTTCACGACATCTGCCACAGCAATCATACCCAAAAGTCTTCCATCTAATGTAAAATAAAGAGGCGTCTTCCCCGCTTCAGCCATTTTCTCTCCCAGTCTCAAAAACTCCTCCGTCATCAGCCCCTTCTCTTCCAACAGAGCGGTCTTCCCTCCTATTGCCGGGCCCGCTTCAAGCATTCCCTCCACACCCCATCCCGGGAGAGCCTTAAAGTCTGTCACCTCATCCAGTGATATGCCATTTTGCTCTGCCTGCTCGCAGATTGCTCTGGCGAGAGGATGCTCGCTTCTCTTCTCAAGGGATGCCGCCGTCCGCAGCAGTTCTTCCTCCCCTTTTCCCTGCACCGGGCAAATATCTGTGACTTGAGGCTTTCCCTCTGTCACTGTCCCCGTCTTATCCAGGACAACAAAATTCACCCGTCCCGTCTGTTCCAGCGCCGTTGCATTCTTAAAAAGAATGCCCCGGCCCGCACCCACTCCGTTACCTACCATAATAGCTACAGGCGTAGCCAGTCCAAGAGAACAGGGACAGCTGATCACCAACACACTGATGGCGTAGGAGAGAGCTTTGCCAATACCCGCTCCCGCAAACAACCAAACCGCTCCCGTAATCAGGGCAAGAGTAATCACCACCGGAACGAAAACACCGGATACCCGGTCTGCAATCTTGGCTATAGGAGCTTTTGTTGCCACCGCATTCTCCACCATGTCGATGATTTGACGCAGCGTGGTATCATTGCCCACGCGGGTAGCACGACAAGTGAGTGCGCCATTCTGGTTTAAAGTGGCCGCACTTACCGTATCTCCCACACCCTTGTCCACAGGAAGGCTTTCACCCGTGAGGGCCGCCTCATCAATTGCACTTTCACCCTCTATGACCTCTCCGTCCACCGGAATACTCTCCCCCGGTTTCACGATAAAGATATCACCCTCCCTCACCTCATCCGCCGGAATGGTCGCCTCCTCGCCGTCCCGTATCACATGCGCTGTTTTGGGTGCCAAATCCATCAGGCTCTTTACTGCATTGGTAGTTTTCCCCTTACTGTAAGCCTCCAGCATCTTCCCCACAGTAATCAGAGTCAAAATCATGGCCGCTGACTCGAAATACATGTCATGAAGACAATGCAGTGCCATTTCCGCATCCCCAGCCCCATAGGCGCCGCCCATGCGAAACATCACCGCTGCGCTGTACACAAAGGCCGCCGCACTCCCCAGCGCCACCAGTGTGTCCATATTGGGAGCCCGATGCCAAAGCCCCGTAAAACCGCTTATAAAGAATTTCTGGTTGATCACCATCACAAGTCCTGTCAGCAAAAGCTGATATAAGGCGATAGCCCAGGGATTTCCCGCAATGCCGGCCGGCACAGGCCAGCCCCACATCAGATGCCCCATGGACACATACATAAGGGGAAGAAGCAGGCAGAGCGAACTGATCAAGCGCTTCTTAAGCTTTGGCGTTTCGTGATCTGCAAATGCATCCTCTCTCCGTGCCGTCTTCTCCGCTCCCGTCACCGACGCACCGTATCCTGCTTCCTCCACCGCTTTGCAAATAGCTGAAGCCGTAGCCGGTTCATCATAGGAGGCCACCATATTATTCATAAGTAAGTTAACACTGACTGCATCCACACCCTTGACACCGCGTACTGCCTTCTCCACATGTGCACTGCAGGCCGCACAAGTCATTCCTGTCACATCAAATTTTTCTGTTTTCATAATCTGCACCAATCCGCAAATAAAAATGCCTGCATTTTATCCTTTCCTCTTTTTCTTTCACCCTTATCCCCATTTCTGCGGTGTTTTACATGAAGCTGTGCTTATGATTGAGCACGGCTCATGATTGAGCACAGCTCATGATTGAGCACAGCTCAATCACTTATTTAAGCCTTTTCATCAATTCTACTGCCTCCGACATGATCTGCGTATCTCCCCGGCGCACACCCTCTGTCACACAAGTTTGCATATGCTCCTCCAAAATCAAATATCCAAGGCTTTGCAATGCACTCTCCACCGCTGAGATTTGAATCAGGATATCTCCGCAATAGCGATTGTCCTCAATCATGCCCTGGATCCCGCCGAGCTGCCCAATCATCCGGTTGATACGGCTCTGCAGACTTTTCTGCTCCTGCTCACTGCGAGGCGTATTCTTATGCCGGCAGCAGGCACATATATCTTCTGTCTGTTTTTGTTCTTCCTGCATACTCATTATACTATCTCCCCTTTCCTCTTTACCTATTCACTGTTCCTCATTTGAAATGGGCGTCCTAGCTCATGCAAAATTATATACCCCAATAGGGTATAAGTCAATGAAAATATTTTATTATAACAACAATCACAATTATGGTGGAATATCAGCAAAAAACAGGGACGATTCCTCGTCCCCGTTTTTAATCCCTCATATGTAAAATTCTTATGTACAACCTAATTGAAGCAATCAGCCTTTCACTGCACCGGCAACCATACCCTTAATAATCTGCTTGCTGAAAGCAAAGTAGAAAATTACGATGGGTGCCATGGTCATAAGCATAGCCGCCATGATCTTTGGATAATCCGAAGTAAACTGACCTGTAAACTGTCTAAGTCCCAAAGGCACTGTGTACAGTGCTCTCTCCTTAATCAAGATCAACGCAAAAGAAAACTCGTTCCAACAGCTGAATACATTAATGATTGCAACTGTCACAAGAATTGGCTTACATACCGGTAAAATAATCCCGAAAAGTGTCTTGGAGAACGTGGATCCATCGATGGCTGCCGCTTCTTCAAGTTCAATCGGAATACCTCTCACGAATCCCTCCACTAGGAAAATAGACATAGGGAGCGCAAAAGAGACATATGGCAGCAACAATGTATACCAATGATTGGAAAGCCCCATCTTAGAAAAAATAATATAAATTGGAACCATCAAGGAATGAATTGGAATCAACATTCCCATCAAAAACATCACATATAAAGGTTTGTTCAGCGCAAAGTCAATTCTTGACAGAATATAACCCACAATAAAAGCAATCAACACAATCAATATTACAGAAAGAATCGTAGTGCGCGCACTATTGATTACCGACTGCATCAAACGATAGTCCTTATTCGACAAAATCTTTGTATAATTATCAAGCGTCGGTTCTTTCGGAAGGCCTACGATATCCGCATTAAACACTCTCTTCTCCTTCAGGGAGGAGTAGAGCATCCAGATCAGCGGAAAAATACAGGTCAATGAGAAAAACCAGAGCGCCGCATTAATAACAACGGTCAGCACACCTTTTTTAACTTTAGTGCCTGTCGAGTTATCTTCTACTTTTGTCATTGCCATTTCTTTTGCCATAACAGTTCCCCTCCTTTACCCGTTTGCTTTACGGGCTTTGATTGCCTGTTTTCTTTCCTTCTCAATCTGCTTCAGATGCTTCTGTTCCTGACGATCATAACTGTCTGTCATAAAGTAATTCATAAGAAGCTGAGAGCCGCCAATCACAGCCAGCGCCAGTACAAAGATACCGACGGAAATACAGGAGCCATAACCAAGATTAGATTGTTCAAAGGAAACTTTATATCCATACATTGCCATAACCATGGAAGAATAGCCGGGGCCGCCCGCCGTCATGACATAAATATTATCAAATGCTTTCATGTTACCCGCAACACAGAGGGTGATACATACAAGCAATGTATTCTTAATTAAAGGTAAAACTATGTAGCGCGCGCGCTGGATACCTGTCGCCCCATCGATCTCCGCAGACTCCAAAACTTCCGTGCTGATAGAAGACACTGCGGACAACAGAATAACCATATAATAACCGATAAACTGCCAGACCAGAGGAATGGATACCAAAAGCATTACCAGCTTTGGCTCATTAAGCCACACCTTTTGCTGATCTTCCCTGCCTATCACCTCCAAGAACCAGTTCAGCAGGCCCCTTCGGGAATCATAAATCATCTGCCAGATAAAACCGATGCAGACTGCTGAGATCGTACTCGGGAAAAAACCAAAGGTTCTGTGAATGCCCTGCAGCTTGGTCACTTTAGAATTAATTAGCAGTACAACAATAAACGCAAGGCCGATCTGACCAACAATACATACTACTACTAGAAAAATATTGTGCCAGAAGGAACTCCAGAATACTTCATCGCCAAACAACTGTGCATAGTTAGCGACGCCATTGAAGGTCTTAACCGGACCGCCCTTCCAGTCAAAAAAACTGTAAAAAAGAGCCGCAACAAGCGGTGCAAAAACCGTGAACACATAGAGAGCCACGGGTACAGCCAGATACGCGGCCACCACCCATTTTTTCGGTCTAATAGATTTCAGCATAGAATCGTCCCCCATTTCCTTTTCATGCTCATATTAATACCTACCAGAGACATACCTCAAAAGCGAAACGAAGACGTTTGCTGCCGCTTCGCTCAACTGCGGGCTTCCATACACGAACAAAACCCGCCGACAAATTTCAGGCAAAGCTCCGCCCGGGAAAATTCCCCAGGCGGCATTACCTTCATATTAAAATAACCTTCTCTACTTCAAATTAGGTCATTTATGCCGAACCCGCGTTAGCGGGATCTTATGCTGTCATTCAAACACATATTAACGGTACACGAAATCTGACATAATCTTAATCAATGATCGATTATTTGCCAAGATACGTATTATATGCAGCCTGTGTATCAGCCGCTACAGTAGCGGGATCTTTATCCCCGTTCACCATCTCCTGCATCTCGGTATTCAAAACGGACCAAACAGAACCGTCTACATAAGAGTCATAAATCTCACAGCCCTTATTATCCACATAGGAGAAATTGTAGAAATCCTGTGTGTACTGATCAAATGCGGACAGATCCACATCGGAGCCGCAGAAACCAGCCAATGCATAGTTTGCGCCTACGTACTCAGAGAAAGCAGGGCCGGTCAAATACTGACAAAGGTCGATACAAGCTGCAAGCTTATCAGGATCGGAAGCCACCTTCGCGCTGATTGCCATACCATACCCAAGACCAATGTTCTGGAACTTATCATATTTGGTAGCGTCTGCTGCCTGAGGAAGAACTGCAAACTTGGTTGTATCTTTCTTCGGATCGCCTTCCAAAGTAGCCTGGATGTAAGAAGCATCCCAGTTACCGCCGATGAATGCTGCAGCGTCACCGGAGATGTAGTACTCACGAGCATCCTCATTGGATACTGCATTGAAGTCCTTATTGAAAATATTTGTGTCGTGGAACAGTCTCTGTGTCTCTGTCAGAGCAGCTACGAAGTTAGGATCCTCGAAGTTTCCATTCCCAGCGATAACATCAGAGAACCACTCCGTACCTGTATACTGATAACCAAGGCAGGATACAAAACAGGAATTCATCTGCCACTGACCGGAGTTACCAAACGCGATCGTATCGATACCCTGACCACTGAAGTATTCAGCAGCCTTCTCTACATCAGCCCAGGTAGTAGGGAAGGAACTAAACCCTGCCTCCTCCCACATAGCAGAATCATAAATTACTACGGTACAAGTACCACCTGTCAAAGCGGGGAATGCATAGTATTTGCCGCCTGCTGTGAAAGGCACCAGATAATCCATATTGTACTGGCTTGCATAAGGTGAATTTGTGATCGAATCTGTTAAGTCATATACAAGACCCTGATTTGCCCAGCTGATGGTATTCATGCCCTGGAGCAGGAACACATCCGGAAGATCGTCAGCTGCTGCACGTGTAGCGATCTGTGTCTTGTAATCATCATTTGCAAGCACTTCCTCATCCAGAGTGATGCTGCCATGATCGTTCTGCCAGTTTGCAAGGCAAGTTCTAAACCCGTCGGAACCACCGTTGCCCTCAGACTCCTCAGATGTGGAGAAATGCATAATGGAAATATTTCCGCTGTAAGCCAGGTCACCGCCTGCAGCCGCTGTGTCATCTGCCGCAGGTGCTTCCTCAGCTGCAGGTGCCTCCTCAGCTGCCGGTGCTTCCTCCGCCGCGGGTGCTTCCTCAGCTGCAGGTGCCTCTGCCACAGGTGCAGGATCGCTGCCGCCGCAGCCTGCAAGAGCAGCTACCATAGATGTTGTCAATAAAATGCTCACTACTTTCTTTTTCACTTTTTCATTTCCTCCTTTAAAAATTAACTATAAAATAATAGTAACCCGAAACGCATATGTAACTTAAACGTTTTCGTAATGTTAGTTTAGCACAGATTACCTATATTGACAACTGTTTTTTCATATTTTTTTAGACAACTTATATATATTTCCTCTCTATAATCCATAATGCAAACTATTCTATCCGAAAACTCGTCTGCTTTCCCTTAAACGTTTTCTGATTGCTGCTGAGATATTTCCTCTGGGTGCCCGTGTGCAAAAAAAAGGACGGTACAAGACCGTCCCTCAAGCCTCTATATTTTCCTATTCTTCTGAAGCAGATTTTTCTTTCTGCTCCGCGTTTGGTCTGTCCTTATAAAAAGCCAGCTGATTCTTCCCCCGCTTTTTTGCCTTATATAGTCCCTGGTCAGCGGCCTTATAAAGGGTTTCAAAGTCTTCACCCTCCTGAGGGAAAATGGCCACACCGATACTCGCCGTAGCCTTGTACTTCACATACTCCCCTGCTTGAAATCCCTTAAAAAAAGTCTCCACTTTTTGAGCTTCTTTCAAAATATCATGGTCATTGGAGATGTCCTTCAAAAACACCATGAACTCATCGCCGCCAACACGTCCCACAACATCGCTCGCCCGAAAAATTGATCCGATTTGTTTTCCCAGGGTACGAAGCACCTCATCCCCGAATGCATGTCCCATCGTATCGTTGATCTTCTTAAAATTATCTATATCAAAAAGAAACATCATAGACTGCGTGTCCGGGTTCTTTATCATATAATCTTTAATCTTACGCTCCGTGGCCAGCTTATTGCTCAAACCCGTCAGAAGATCTGTATCAGCTTTGTTCTCCAATTCCTTCTTTTTCTCATTGCTTCGAATTTTACCAACAATATTGAGAACCATGACAATACAAAAAAATACGCCAATCACAATAAGCAGGGAGATCGCCATATTTCTGGCATCCTTGCTCAGATACCCCACCTGCCTGTCAGCATAAAAACCGCTGACACCCAGCACTATATCCCAGCGGTTAATTTCCAGCGGCATAAAGGTCAATATATAGGACTGCTTTCCAGCCTGCACTAATAGATTCCCTCTGGAACCATTTTTAATGCGGCTTTGCAGCTCTTTTACTGTTTCCTGATCCGTCTCCTCATCCACAGCAGCAAAAAGGTTACCATCTTTAATGCATTCATTGGAAGCCAATCCGCTGACGCCAAGTACTCCGCCCTCCATATCCACAATGGCCAGAAAGCTGGTAGAATCATAGCCTGACTGTACAAGTATATCCGAAAAACGCTCCATGGGGTAAAACATCAAAAGATATCCCTGCACTGCGTTCTTCCCAACAGGCTTCACCACCACCGCCGCCTGATCTTTACTTGCATAGATATAAGGAAACGTTGTATCTAAAAGCTCTGCTGTTTGAAACCATTCCTCGATTCCCACATCTACATACGCACCCGTCTGGTCAAAGCCCTCACCGTCTACGTTCACATAGAGAACTTTTTCAATCTCCGCACAATCCGCCGCCACACAAAGAAGCTCTGCCGCACTGGTAATCTCCTGCATTCCCTGCTTCTCAAGCAAAGCACAGACAGGCTCACCGATCTTACTTACGACTTCAAGCTCATGTAAAAAACTTTTTCCAAAACCCTCCACAGCAGATATCATGTTTTTCGATACAGAAAGCTCCGCCGACTTATTGCTCTTAGATGAAAAGCTGACCAGCATGACCACGACAACCACCATCATAATGCTTGTCGGGATAAACCACTGTAAAATACTTGACTTATTTTGACTATCCATTAATTTCCCGATTCTCCTCATCTGCATCCAATTTCAGCGAAAAATCCAGATCGGAGACTGCCTCTTCCGGCTCTGGCTCCAGTTTTTTAAAGATACCGCTATATATAAATGCCGCTGCATATGCTGGCGCAGAAATACCAAATAGAAACACAAAAAGCAGCGCGTAGGTCGAAAAATATGCCACCACTACAGGCAAAACATAGCACAGCATCATTAAAATCGTCCTAGGTAAATTGGCAAACGCTAAAATCATGGCATTCTTCAGCGTATTTTTCACTGAATTTTCAAATCTTGCCTGCAGTGGGAAAACATAAACCGCCATCATCAAAAGCAAAAAAGCCACAGCCACTACGGCAATCACCAGCGCCTTGGGAAATTCCAATCCCGAGTAATTAAAAATCAAAGAGTCTCCCACATAGACAGCTATAACCACAAGCATCATGAGCCATATCAGTGTCGCCTGCCTGAAGTTTGCCCGAAAAGACTTAAAGAAGCCCCGGATCAGATATCCTTCCTCGCCACGCACTATCTTCAAAAGCACATAATGCATTGCTGTAAATGCTGCCCCGACTGTCACAATAGGAATACAGCAGATTACCATTAAAATATTAAGAATCATCAAATCCCCCATACGATTTAAAAACCGCATGACAGGGCTATCCATATCAAAAAATTTCCCCACGTCTGTTTACTCCATTAATTACATTGTTTGTCTCAGTATATCGTAGATGAAAAATTAATTCCACAAATATTTTGTAAGTTAAAGAAATAAATTACATTATATATTATATTTCTGACTCACCTGCGCATACTGGGCATTAATTACCTGATACATTTTTAAAATTGCAGCCATCTCCCGCTTTATATGCTGCATAATCTCGTCGTAAGAATCCACAAGAACGGAAACTGGCTGTATTTTAAAGCGCTTTCTTGCAACCTCTTCATTTAAGTAGGCCACCACCTGCTTCTTAGGCATGCTATCCCGGAAACTTCTCTTATTGATCAGCGCACTGACCGCATCCCCCACCTGCAGAACACTCTGCTGTAGAGTGATGTCCCGATCACTCAGACGATGAGGATAACCGCTGCCGTCCCCTCTCTCATGGTGTGCAAGAGCGATACTTAATATCTCCGGATCCATCTTACCCTTTAATTTCTCCTCCGTGATGTCAACATGTGTTTGGATATGCTTGATTTCCTCCTGCTTTAGCTTCCTGGGTGCCGCAACCACATCCCTGGAAACACCAATCATTCCCAAATCATGCAGCAAAGCTGCGTAGTAAATCATTTCTTTCTCCTGCTCCGGCAAAAACAGTCTGGACGCGATCTCTCTGCAGATACAGATTGTGGTAACTGTGTCAAGCACCATTTCCTCCCGGAAAAAGCCCATACAGTAAATCAACATCTCCACAAACTTCTTTTTATCTTCGTTATTAAAGATCATATAATCCGTGATTTCTTTTAACTCTTCCTTGTAATTTCCCTCCTTTATTTTCGACAGCATCCCGTACTTTGCGTCGCACTGGTAAAACCGATCCAGCCCCGCAGAGGAAAACTTCGTACCCGCCTGCTTCTGAAACATGCGCGAATCAAACTGTGAACCCATGGTCATCGAATAAATATCCATCTTCTCGGCAATATTAATGTAAGCCGCCACTTCTTTATATTCGTAGTCAACTGTCTGCAGCTTCTCATAATCTCTACAGTGATACATAATCACCTTGGACAAATCCGGCACCGGGGACAGATATCGAAAAAACAGATAACCATAAATAGAGTGTGCCATGCTGTCTCTGGTTTCGTACTGCAGCATATCGTTCAATCTGGACTGCTCCGTCTTAAAGGCACCAATATCATGCATGGTAGCAATCATAACAATATCCGCCAGCTCGAATTCCTCATACCGGCTCTCCTCGCGCAGCATCTTATAAACTATATAGGCTACCCGGGATCCATGCTCTATCAAAGCGGGATTAATCAGTTTCAGAACATCCCTCATCAACAAGTAAATATCTTTGCTCTTAATATATTCCATACATTTCCCTCGTCTCCGCTTCTTTCAAAGCACAAATTCCATAGGTGTATAGATAATACCATCCTTTTTTTCCTCTGGCCCAAGATCTTGGAAACCAAGCCTGTGATAAAACCCCACTCCATAAGGGGAAGCGTTTACAATCACCCGGATAGTCCTGGTCTCTGTCAAAAGATAGTGAAACAAATGTTGCAGAAGCGCCCTTCCAATGCCCCGCCTATGGTATTTTTCATCTACAAACAGCAGGGATATATAAGCCGTACCGCGCAGAGTAAGCATTCCCACGATCTTTTTCCCGTCCAGAGCAACAAACATCTGATAGGAACCCATGACAAACATCCTGTAAAGCGTCGAATCCGTAATAAAATTCTCAAAATTCCTCACACCTTCCGGTGTGTAGACATCCGCCTCAAATTTCATAAAAGTCCGCCAAGCTAAGGACATGGCGTCCTCCCACTCGTTCCTATATGCACTTCTGATCTGATACGGTCTTTCCAACGCTGTCTGCAGCTCCTTTATTATTTCTTTATCATTTTATCGTACTTTTTCTAAAAATACAAGGCAGGCTCACGTCTTAGCTATATTCCGTTTAAATTTTATTAATAAAATGGATGAATCTTGCATTCTCCTTAAATGTTTCACGCTGTCGCAATTTCCCATAGAATAGCAAATCGAGCGCCCGCGCGCTCGATTTAGTTTTATGCTGTCGCAATTTCCTAAAGAATAAAAATGATCTATATCAGTTATCCCTATTCAATGCTGCCAAAAATCCTTCTACACTTCCCTGATTCCAAAACTCCACAAACTGACCAGCCAGTTTCCCTACATAATCCTCCTGAGGCACCAAAATCTGATATAAAAAGCTCCGTCCTTTTCTGTAGTGCTGCAGATACCCTTTTCTCACCAGCCTTGCCAGAAAGGTGGAGACCGTCTGGGATTTCCATGCCCTGTTATATTTCTCATTTACTCTCTGGGTAATATCTGTCAGACTAAGCTCCTTCTCCGCATCCCAAACAATCTTCATCACCAGTTGTTCACAATCTGTCAAATCTATCAATTGCATTATTCCCTCCATTCTGTCTTTACACTTCGTTAAATTTATCTCTTGTTCTTTTCATCATATTTCATTTTTCATGTAATAACAAGATAAATTTTCTCTTCTACTTTTGTGCTTCCAATATTTAATTAAATGGTTTATAGGTTGAACTGATATGCCTTTATATGCTGTATCAAAATAGGCGTTGGAAAAGATATTGCATATAATTTGAAGATACAGTAAAATATTGAAATGAGACTTTTAAGAAAAATACAAGACAAGTTTATAGGTGACAAAGCTTTTTATAAGATGGTGCTGGTCATCGCCATTCCCATCATGATTCAAAACGGTATCACAAACTTTGTGAGCCTTTTGGATAATATTATGATTGGCCAGGTCGGAACAGAACAGATGTCCGGCGTAGCCATTGTAAATCAGCTGCTCTTTGTATACAATCTCTGCCTGTTTGGAGCAGTGTCCGGTGCAGGCATTTTTACAGCACAGTATTTCGGGCAAAAAAACCAAGAGGGGATTCGGCAGACAGTCCGTCTCAAAATCTGGATCGTCTCTCTGATTACTTTATTTACTGTAATCCTTTTTTTATCAGCAGGAGATCCGTTGATTACCCTCTATCTGCAGGGAGAGGGCACAGCCGGAAGCGCTGATGCCACTCTGCTCTATGGCCGGGAATATCTTCAAATAATGCTGTCCGGGCTGATTCCTTTCATGCTGGTACAAGTCTATTCCAGCACTCTGCGAGAATGCAGTCAAACAATTCTACCTATGAAGGCAGGCGTAATCGCAGTATTCGTCAATCTGATTTTGAATTACATATTAATATATGGTAAGTTCGGCGCACCAGCCCTCGGTGTGCAGGGCGCTGCCATTGCCACCGTCATCTCCCGTTTTGTGGAGGCCTCTATTGTACTTGTCCACACCCACCGCCGCCCGAAGCAGAATCCCTTTATTGAAGGACTTTATACCACCTTTAAAGTGCCCGCTTCTCTGATAGGAAAGGTTATTAAAAAAGGCAGCCCTCTTTTACTAAATGAAACGTTGTGGGCCGCCGGTATGGCAATGCTGACACAATGTTACTCTATCCGCGGTCTCAATGTAATAGCAGCGCTAAATATCTCCAATACAATTATCAACGTTTTCAACATTGTCTTTATTGCCTTGGGCGATTCTGTCGCTATCATTGTGGGGCAGCTTTTAGGTGCGGGCAAAATGAAAGAAGCCCGGGATACGGACAATAAGCTGATTGCATTCTCTGTCTTCAGCTGTACAGTCATTGCCAGCGCGATGCTTTTATTAGCACCTTTCTTTCCACACTTGTACAATACAAATGATGAGGCAAAGGCTTTGGCGGCTCGATTTATTATGATTGCTGCTGTTTTTATGCCTGTGCATGCTTTTCTGCACGCCGCTTATTTTACTCTGCGCTCCGGAGGGAAGACGATCATCACCTTTTTATTTGACAGTGTTTTTATCTGGTGCGTCAGTGTTACAATCGCTTTCACTTTGAGCCATTACACAACACTACCCGTAGTCACCGTCTACATTTTTGTGCAGATGGGCGACCTGGTAAAATGTGCAATCGGATTTATTCTGGTCAAAAAAGGCGTCTGGCTGCAGAACATTGTGTCCTGATTTGAGTCACAGCAAGGCTGTGGCATGAAGGATTTTGGGAATGTGCGCCGCGAGGCGCACACCAAAATACAAAACCACCGGCCATGCCGGTGGTTTTGATTCATCCCATCTTAAATTGTGCCAGATAACCTTTTACATTCTCTGTAATATTTCCTCCGAAAACTGCAGATCCCGCCACGATCACATTGGCTCCAGCCTCTATCACGGTTTTTGTATTATCCAGTGTGATGCCGCCGTCCACCTGAATATCAAGATCCAGCCCCATCTCATCTGCCATTTCCCGTACTCGTCGAATGCGTTCCGTAGATTCAGGAATATACTTTTGTCCTCCAAACCCTGGCTCCACAGTCATAACAAGAAGCATGTCCAGCTTATTCAAATATTTTCTTACCGCCTCCACAGGCGTTTTAGGCTTGATTGACATACCCACCCGGCAGCCCAGACTTCGAATCAGACTTATAGTTGCGTCCGCGTCTTCCGCAGCTTCCAAATGAAAGGTAATACTGTCCGCACCACACTCTTTGAACTCCTTCACATACCGCTCTGGTTCCACGATCATCAAATGCACATCAAAGGTCCTGTCTGTCACCTTGCGGATGCTGCGGATCAAAGGCATACCAAAAGAGATAGAAGGCACAAATACCCCATCCATCACGTCAATATGAATATATTCTGCTCCGGCTTCATCCGCCTCTCTGATCTGCTCTCCCAATCTGGCGAAATCCGCCGCCAAAATCGAGGGAGACAAAATTCTTTTACTCATATTTATTTCCTCCGCAGTGCCACTCGGTTCGCGGGCTGTCTGTGCACTGCTCTTTACTTTCGCACAAACTCTTTTGTCTTTTCGTAAATGCCCTTCCCATCCAGACCATACTTCTCTACCAGCGCATTGGCAGGCCCAGACTCACCAAAAGTATCCTGCATTCCGATCCGCAGAACAGGTGTGGGATGCTTCTCAGACAGACAATCGCAGACTGCGCTGCCAAGGCCGCCGATCACGGTGTGCTCTTCAGCTGTCACAACCTTGCCGGTCTTTTTCGCAGAAGCCAGCACTAACTCTTCATCCAAGGGCTTGATGGTGTGAATATTGATGACTTCGGCACTGATCCCATCCTTCTCCAACATTTCTGCCGCATCCAGAGCAGAAGCAACCGTAATGCCGCTGGCAATAATCGTCACATCCGTTCCCTCTCTCAAAAGAACACCTTTGCCAACCTCAAACTTATAATCCGGTCTGTCATTGATTACAGGCACCGCTGCACGGCCAAAGCGCAGATACACAGGGCCTTCCATCTCAATCGCCGCTCTCACGGCTGCTTTTGCCTCCACGTCGTCGGAGGGCACAATAACAGTCATACCGGGAATTGTACGCATCAGAGCTACATCCTCGTTACACTGATGGGTCGCACCGTCCTCACCTACGGTAATGCCCGCATGGGTCGCACCGATTTTTACATTCAAGTGCGGATAACCGATGGAGTTACGAACCTGCTCAAAGTTACGTCCCGCCGCAAACATGGCAAAGGAGCTGATAAAAGGTATTTTACCGCAAGTAGCAAGGCCCGCCGCAATACCTGTCATATTACACTCTGCGATACCACAGTCAATGTGACGATCCGGAAATGCTTTCTTAAACACGCCGGTCTTGGTCGCACCTGCAAGGTCTGCATCCAGCACTACCAGATCCGGAAATTCTGCACCACACTCGGCAAGTGCATTACCATAGCTTTCTCTTGTTGCAATTTTTTTCACATCTGCCATTAGTTTGCACCTCCTAACTCTTCACCGATCTTCTCAAGATCTGCCATCGCCGTTGCGTACTCTTCATCATTGGGAGCCTTGCCATGCCATCCCGCATTGTTCTCCATAAAGGAAACGCCCTTGCCTTTCACTGTCTTTGCAATGATAGCGGTGGGCATACCCTTGGTAGCCTTCGCTTCTTTGAAAGCGGCGTCGATCTGATCAAAGTCATTGCCATCAATATTGATTACATGGAAGTTAAACGCCTCAAATTTCTTGTCAATCGGATAGGGAGAGCATACGTCGTCAATCTTACCGTCGATCTGCAGACCGTTATTGTCCACAATCACTACCAGATTATCCAGCTTTCTGTGACCTGCAAACATGGAAGCCTCCCATACCTGGCCTTCCTGAATTTCACCATCTCCGAGAAGAGTATAAGTTCTATAATCCTTATTGTCCATTTTTGCCGCCAGCGCCATGCCTACTGCTGCGGAAATACCCTGTCCAAGAGATCCCGAAGACATATCTACACCAGGTGTCTCCTGCATACAGGGATGTCCCTGCAGATAAGAACCCAAGTGACGCAGAGTCGGAAGATCCTCTACCGGGAAGTATCCTCTGTTTGCCAAAACAGAATAGAGTCCGGGAGCCGTGTGTCCTTTAGAGAGCACAAAACGGTCTCTGTCTGCTTTCTTAGGATCCTTCGGATCAATGTTCATCTCCTCAAAATACAGGTAAGTAAAAATATCTGCTGCCGACAAGGATCCGCCCGGATGCCCCGCCTTAGCACCGTGTACCGCTGTCACGATACCTTTGCGAACTTCATTAGCTTTTTTCTGTAACTCTAATTTGTTCATCGCTGTCCTCCATATTAAAAATATTTATTAAATTATTTTTGTCCGTAGTAAGCATTCTCCCCATGTTTACGGAAGTAATGCTTATCCTGCAGTTCCTGAGGCGCAGGCTGGATTCTTGCATTGATTGTCTCCGCACGGTATGCCATCTTCGCCACTTCCTCCAAAACCACTGCATTGTGCACCGCCTCATGAGCGTCCTTACCCCACGCAAAAGGCCCATGATTCTTGCAGAGCACTGCCGGCACAGCCACGGGATCTTTATCCATTCTCTTAAACTCACTGACAATCAACAGACCCGTGTTTTTCTCGTAGGCATCTGAGATTTCCTGCTCATTCAGACAGCGCAGGCAGGGAATCTCTCCATAGAAATAGTCCGCATGAGTGGTGCCGTAGCAGGGAATGCTCCTGCCCGCCTGCGCCCAGCTCGTAGCATAGGAAGAATGAGTATGTACAACGCCGCCAATCTCATGGTAAGCTTTATAAAGTTCCACATGTGTCGCGGTATCGGAAGAAGGATTATACTTTCCTTCTACCTTTTTACCCTCCAAATCAACCAAAACCATATCATCCGGCGTTAGTTTGTCATAATCCACACCGCTCGGCTTAATCGCGAAAATGCCGCTCTCCCTGTCGATCTCACTCACATTACCCCAAGTGAACGTGACGAGTCCGTATTTCGGAAGAAGCATATTCGCCTCATAAACTCGTTTTTTCAGTTCCTCTAACACAATTTCAGCTCCTTTCCTTAATCTTCCAGACCTTTATTGATTCTTGCTTTCACCCGCTTAGCGTTATCTTCTTATCCCGCGCCTACATCGACTCAACCGCCGCTCTCTCGATAGCCAGCCCCGCGCTGTAAACTTTCATGAACTTGTTAAAGCCTTCCACATCGGATGCCTTGGGCTCCAGCTTCTCACCCTTCTGTCCTGCAAACACCTTGCTGTCTAGAAATGCTGCCAAGCTTTCATCTGCGCCCTTGTTGATCATATAGGAAGCCAGAAGCGCAATACCCCATGCACCGCCTTCTCCGGCTGTCTCCATCACGCTTACAGGTGCGTTCATAGCCGCCGCGAGGATGCTCTGTCCTACACCCTTCGTCTTGAACAAGCCGCCGTGTCCCAGAATCTCATCCACTTCTACATTCTCCTCCGTAAACAGAATGTCGAAACCTGTCTTTAATGCACCCAAAGAAGTGAACAGATGCACTCTCATAAAGTTTGCCAGATTAAACTTGGCATCCGGTGTGCGGACGAACAACGGACGTCCTTCATTAAAGCCAGTTACATGCTCGCCGGAAAAATAGTTATAAGCAAGCAGGCCGCCGCAGTCGTCGTCACCCTCGAGAGCCTTGCGGTAAAGATTTCCGTACAGCTCGTTCATATCTACCTTCATGCCCATCACTTCCGAGTACTCCTTAAACAGGTTCACCCATGCATTCAGGTCGGAAGTACAGTTATTGCAATGCACCATAGCTACCAGACTGCCGTCGGGTGTGGTCACCAGATCGATGGCATCATATACTTTAGTCAGATCTTTCTCAAGAACGATCATGCCGAACACACTGGTTCCCGCAGATACGTTGCCGGTACGTTTAGCCACGCTGTTGGTCGCCGCCATACCTGTCCCTGCGTCGCCTTCAGGAGGACATAAGGGAATACCTGCCTGTAAAGTTCCAGTGGGATCCAGAAGCTTCGCACCCTCTTCTGTCAGCGCGCCCGCCTGCTGCCCAGCCGTATATACCGCTGGAAGCACATCCTTCAATTTCCATGCAAACCCCTTGTCTGCAACCGCCTCGTCAAACTGAGCGATCATCTTCTCGTTAAACTGTCCTGTAGCAATGTCGATCGGGAACATGCCGGAAGCCTCGCCCACGCCCAAAATCTTCTCACCCGTCAGTTTCCAGTGAATATAACCTGCCAGCGTGATAACAAATTTCAGATCCGCTACGTGCTCCTCACCGTTTAAAATTGCCTGGTAAAGATGGGCGATACTCCATCTCTGCGGAATATGATAGTTGAAAAGCTCTGTCAGCTTCGTGGACGCTTCCTCCGTGATGGTATTTCTCCAAGTACGGAAAGGCACCATCAATTCATCCTTCTCATTGAACGCCATGTAACCATGCATCATAGCAGAAAAGCCGATGGCACCGAGCTTCACAAGCTTCTCCCCATACTGTGCCTGCACATCTTCGGTCAGTTTCTTGTAGCAGTCCTGCAGTCCTGTCCAAATATCGTCCAGACTATAAGTCCAGATACCGTTCTCCAATCTGTTCTCCCAGTCGTGCGCGCCCGATGCGATAGGCTTATTGTTCTCATCAACCAGGACCGCTTTAATTCTGGTAGAGCCGAACTCAATGCCCAGCACCGCTTTACCGCTTGCAATACATTCTTTTGCTCCCATAACTTATCCCTATACCTCCTTGTTTATATTATTTTTCATACGCACTTGCGTTCCATCTCAGCATATTCTTAAAGTCGCGGACGTTGGTATCCTTATCAATTACAACACTCTCAATACCCATCGCATCTGCCCAGTCAACCATCTGATCTACGGTCAGATCATAGGAAAATGCCGTGTGATGTGCACCGCCTGCCAAAATCCATGCTGTTGCGCCAACTTCCAGATTAGGCTGCGGCGTCCAGTACGCTGTACCTACCGGCAGCTTCGGCATAGGCTTCTCCACCTTCTTGCAATCTACCGCATTGATAAGCAGACGGAATCTGGTCCCCAGATCCACCAGCGAACATGCTACTGCAGGGCCTTCCTTTGCGGTGAATACCAGACGTGCGGGATCTTCCCTGTTTCCCATGGACAGCGGGCACACCTTGATGCCGATATCGCCGTCCGCCACAGAAGGACATACCTCAAGCATATGTGCCTGTAAAATGCCTTCCTTTCCAGGCACTAAGTTGTAAGTGTAGTCCTCCATCATGGAAGTTCCCTTTGCATCCTTTATATCAGCTGTCATCAGCTTCATAAGACGAACCATAGCTGCTACCTTCCAGTCACCCTCTGCACCGAAACCGTAGCCTTTCTCCATCAGTCTCTGAATCGCAAGACCAGGAAGCTGTTTCAGGCCGCCCAGCATACCAAAATGAGTGACTACTGCGTGATAGTCGTTCTCCACCAGGAATTTCTCGATACCGATCTCCTGTTTGGCCTGTACTGCCACATGTCTTCTGAACTCGTCCGCATCTCTGCCCTCGTCGATGATCTTATATTTGCTGTAGTACTCCTCCACCAGCGCATCCACATCACCCTGAAGTACAGCATCCACATACTCTACTACATCGTTTACACAGTAATGGTCAATCTCCCAGCCAAACTTAATCTGTGCCTCTACCTTGTCGCCCTCTGTCACTGCCACATTGTTCATATTGTCACCGAAACGACATACACGCACATGGGAAGACTCGATCACCCCGATCGCCGTGCGCATCCAGCTTCCTAATTGCTTCTGCACACTCTCCGATGCCCAATGTCCCACAATGATCTTGCGCTCAATGCCCATGCGGCTCACAATATGCCCATACTCTCTATCGCCGTGAGCGGACTGATTTTCATTCATAAAATCCATATCGATGGTGTCATAAGGAAGCTCCTCATTGAACTGTGTGTGCAGATGGCACAGCGGTTTTCTGAACTCCTTCAGACCCAAAATCCACATCTTAGCCGGGGAGAACGTGTGCATCCAAGTAATTACACCCGCACACTCCGGATCATTATTCGCATCATTGAAAGCCTTTCGGATAGAAGCCTGCCCCAACAGTGTAGGCTTCAATACCACCTCGAAGGGCAGATTGCCGGAAGCGTTAAGCCCCTCCACCATCTTAGCGGAATGATCCGCCACTTTTCTCAGACACTCATCCCCATATAAGTCCTGAGACCCCGTGCAAAACCAAAATTTGTAGTTCTTTACTGCGCTCATACAATACCCTCTCTTTCTTTTTTAATCTTTAGTTGTACTCTTATACAATTTGTCCTTGTATTTAGTACAACTATTCTTCCTTTTCTCTCTTATTATTTTACGACTTGTATGTACAAATAATCAAGTTGTATATATCAATATTTTTCCATGACGGTGCTGTTCTTGCTGTCGCCTGAAACTTACAGTCACCTGATTTTTCTCACGGAATCCCTAGGAACCACATCCACCTCAAATTCATAGTTCGCATCGAAGGAGGGGTCCTTAATCATACGCAGCAGATTCTCCGCCGCTTTGCCGCCCAGTCTTTCCATGGGATGCGGCGTGGATGTAATCCGTACATCTCCCAGAATAGCCAGCTCAGAATCATCCACACTGGCCACCGAAATATCCTGTGGGACTTTAATACTATTCTTCTTCAAAATTTCCAAAAGACCGAAAGCCACCTCGTCATTGTAACAAAATACTGCCGTACATTCACGGAACCGCGTAAGCACTTTATCCGCTGCTTTCTCCAGATGCTGCTTTTCCTCCGTATCAATCCAGACCACCTGTCTGTCTTCCACCTCAAGCCCAGCGTCAAACATGGCATCCATATATCCCGCAAAACGGGACTGTCCCTGTCCATCATCCAGTTTAAAGATCCCGCCGATTTTTTCATGTCCCATGGCGATCAGATATTTTGTCATTTTCCAACCCGCCATATGATCATTGATGGACACATGAGGAATCTTTAACTGCGGATAATAACTGTTAATGAAAATCACCGGAATTCTTCTCTTACGTATCTCCTGATAGAGCCGCAGGTTGGGATTGGGAATACCGCTTTTCGTCGGCTCTACAATTAATCCGGAAACCTCGTCTCTGCTGATGATATCCTCAAGAATTGTTTTCTCCCGCCCGTGCTGATTATTTGTGAAAGCAATCTGCACAGAGTAGCCGGCTTCCAGGAGCACACTCTCAATTCCCTGAATCGTTCTAGGGAAAATATAACCGTCCACATAAGTTGTTACCACGGATACCCGCATGCGTTTCGTCAGGTTCGCAAGTCGATTATCATTAATATAAGTGCCGCTTCCCTGCACCCGCCGGATCACACCCTCGTTCTCCAAAACGCCGATGGCATGCCTGACTGTCTGACGGCTTACGCCGAACATTTCTTTGAGTGTATTCTCGGAATACATCTTCTGTCCCGGAACCAACTGTTTTGTCTCAATCTGCTCATTGATCCATCTGACCAGTTCCAAATATTTCGGCGTAACCTTCTCCATAATGCACCTCAGCTGATTAACACAAAGGGCTGCCCGAGAGGGCAGCCCTTATGCTTTTAAGGACTGCGTTTCCCAGCGCAGACCTGGCCAAACTATTTACTATACAAAATCATTTAACCTTTCTTTCTCTTGGAAAGCACATCCACCGTTACGGCGCCAAGAAGAACCGCACCTTTTACGATCTTCTGAATATCTGTAGACCAGCCATAAAGAGACATACCATTGTTCAAGATACCCATAATGAACGCACCGATTACAGCGCCCATGATTGTGCCGGCACCACCGGCCACAGCCGCACCGCCGATGTAACAGGAAGCGATTGCATCCATCTCGAAACCGTCGCCGGCTTTCGGAGTGGAGGAAGCATTACGTGCGGAGAGGACGATACCTGCCACAGCACTTAAGATACCCATATTTGTGTACACCCAAAAGAATACTTTGTTTGTATCAATACCGGAAAGGTTTGCCGCCTTTCTGTTACCGCCCAGCGCGTAAATCTGACGTCCAGCCACCGTCTTGCTGGTAATGAAAGCGTACAGCGCAATCAATACCGCCATAATGACAAGTACAAAAGGAAGTCCATTGTAGCGTGCCAGCTTGTATAAGCAGAACCAAATGATGAAAAGCATAACCGCCAGCTTGAGGACAATCTGCCACATGGGATTTGTTGCGAAGTTGTATTTTTCTTTTGTCTTGATGCTGCGGATCTCATTGAGAATCAGCGCAACAGAAGCGATAATTGCCACAACGATACAAACCATATCAAGCGTGCCGCCGCCTACTTCGATCTTCGCCGTGGGAAGAAAACCTGCACCGAGATATACAAAATTGTCCGGATGCGGGCCTTTTGTCTGTGCTTTCAGAAGCGTATATGTAAGACCGCGCCCCATCAACATCGTAGCCAGCGTCACAACGAAAGGCGGGATACTCAGATATGCAATAAAGAATCCTGCAAACATACCTACAAGAAGACCAATTAACAGGGCAACAATGATTGCTATCCACATATTCATCTTATAATCAATCAGGATAATACCAGCTGCCGCACCAGTGAGCGCAACAGTGGAACCAACGCCCAAGTCGACGTTACCGGTCAATACGCAAAGCAGCATACCTATTGCCAGGATGACGACATAGCCGTTCTGCATGATCAAGTTGTTAATGTTAGCCGGGGAGAGGTTTTTCCCGCCCGTCATAATGGCAAAGATAACATAGATGGCAATAAGCGCCAGAAACATACCGTACTGTTTCATGTCAAGATTAACTACTTTTTTCTTCTCATTCATTTCCATCACCCTTTCTATTATGTGCCATAATACACTGCATAATTTTTTCCTGTGTCA
>DLAA01000030.1:63755-97975 GCA_002493835.1 Lachnospiraceae bacterium UBA7060
CATAATTTTTTCCTGTGTCAATTCATCATGATTCAGCTCACCCGCAATCTGTCCCTCATTCAAAACATAAGTTCTGTCACATGTGCCGATGATCTCAGGCATCTCGGAAGAGATAATAATTACCGCCTTGCCCGCTTTCGCCAAATCATTTATGACACAGTAAATTTCATATTTTGCACCCACGTCGATACCACGTGTGGGCTCATCCAGAATCAGCACATCCGGCTGCGTAAGCATCCACTTTGCCAAAACCACCTTCTGCTGATTACCGCCGGACAAAGAGCCAACCACCTGCTCGATGGAAGTCGCCTTGACATTAATCCTCTTTTTATATTCCTCCGCCGCGACAATCTCGTCATTACCATTGATAATACCATGTTTTGAGAAAAACTTCGGCCGCGCGGCGATAGCCATGTTCTCTTTGATCTCTGCAATCAAATTTAAGCCGTACACTTTTCTGTCCTCGGACACATAGGCGAGCTTGCTGTTAATTGCCTGCTTGACAGTTTTCATCTCCACTTCCTTGCCGTTGATCTTAACGGTTCCGGAAATTTTCTGCCCATAACTGTGTCCGAATATACTCATGGCAAATTCCGTACGTCCAGCGCCCATCAACCCGGCAAGCCCCACTACCTCGCCCGCCTTCACGCTGATATTAATATCTTTCAAAATCTGACGTTCCGGATCGTCGGGATGATAAACATTCCAGTTTTTCACCTCAAAGATCGTGTCCCCAATCTTAACGCCCTCGCGGATCGGATAACGATTGGTCATCTCACGGCCTACCATACCCTTGATCACACGGTCCTCCGACATATCATCTTTACCCTTGATCAGAGTCTCGATCGTCTTGCCATCGCGGATGATTGTCACAGCGTCAGATACATATTCAATCTCATTTAATTTGTGTGAGATAATAATACAGGTAATCCCCTGTTTCTTAAGCTCCAACATGATATCCAGAAGTTTCTTACTCTCCTCGTCGTTAAGTGCCGCTGTGGGCTCGTCGAGGATCAAAAGCTCCACCTTTTTGGCCATCGCTTTCGCAATCTCAATCAGCTGCTGTTTACCAACACCCAGTGAATTGACCGGTACATTCACATTCTCATGCTCTAAGCCTACTCTCGCAAGCATTTCCTGCGCACGCTGTCTTGTCTTCGTCCAATCTATAACCCCTTTTGCCGCCAGCTGTTCGTTCCCCAGAAACACATTCTCTGCAACTGAGAGAAGCGGACTGAGTGCAAGCTCTTGGTGAATAATAACGATACCCTTCGCCTCACTGTCCTTCAGATTATGGAATTTACAGACCTCCCCTTTGTACACAACATCACCGGAATATGTACCATGGGGCCAAACGCCCGAGAGAACGTTCATCAACGTGGATTTTCCCGCTCCATTCTCGCCACAAAGTGCATGGATCTCACCGCGTTTCACTTTCAGATTTACATCATCCAGCGCGCGTACACCTGAAAATTCCTTGACAATGTGGTTCATTTCCAAGATGTAATCCGACATTTTCCCAACTCCCTTCTCTTTTATTGTCCAGTTCAAAGCCATGCAGATTCATACAACGCAGAATGCAGAAAACTAAGGTAAGCTAACTACTTGGAAATAAATCTGTACGTCTTTGAACTGAGGTATGAATTTTAATAAGGGCGACAGCATAACTGCCGCCGCCCTCCAAAATACCCCTATAAAATTACTCTGCCAACTGCTCCTCTGTGTAGTAACCACCGTCTACAATAATCTCTTTGTAGTTAGACTGATCTACTGCTACAGGTGTGCACAGATAAGAAGGAACTACGATCTTACCGTTATTGTACTGCTCAGAGTCATTGATCTCAGGCTCTGCACCTTCAAGCACTGCCTGCACCATGGTAACACACTTCTCAGCCAGGAGACGGGTATCCTTGTAGATGGACATTGTCTGCTTGCCGGAGATGATGTTCTTGGTAGCCATCAGCTCTGCGTCCTGACCGGTGATCATAGGCCAGTTTGCATCTGTGTAACCAGCGCCCTCTAAAGCTGCCTTACAGCCGTATGCGAAACCGTCGAAAGCGGTCGCACAGATGTCAAGATCCTCATCAGCGTAGAAACCTGTCAGATAGTTCTCACAGTTCTGCTGAGCTGTCTCCTGGGACCATCTCAAGATACAAGTATCTTCAAATGAAGTTCTGCCAGACTTACATACCAGTGCGCCATTGTCAAGATATGGCTGAAGGACTTCCATCAGACCATTATATAAGAACAGTGCATTGTTATCATCAGGGGAACCCATGAAGAACTCGATGGTCTTCGGGTCAGCAGGATCAAGACCCGCATTCTCCTCAATATACTTACCAATCGCTGTACCAACACCCTTGTTATCAAATGTTGCGTAGTAGGAAACTGCATCTGTATCCATCAGCAGACGGTCGTAAGCGATGATCGGAATACCTGCATCCTTCGCCTGTGCCTCTACGTTCACCAGAGCGGAAGAGTCGATAGAAGCGATAACCAGGCAGTTCACGCCAGAAGCGATCATGTTCTCAATCTGGGAAACCTGCATCTGTACATCATCCTCTGCGTACTGAAGGTCTACCTCATAACCGAGCGCCTCAAGCTGAGCCTTCATGTTAGCACCATCGTTAATCCATCTCTCAGAAGACTGTGTGGGCATTGCCACGCCAACCTTTCCGCCGCCGGAAGTAGCTGCTGCTGCCTCATCTACTGCTGCATCAGCCGCATCTGCCGCGGGAGCTGCCTCTTCTGCTGCGGGTGCTGCCTCCTCAGCTGCAGGAGCCGCTGTCTCTGCCGGGGCTGCTGTCTCTGCTGATCCGCCGCCGCAGCCTACGAGCATAGAAGCTACCATAGCTACGCTCAAAAGTGTGCTTAAAACTTTCTTTTTCATTGCTTTATCCTCCCTTAAATAAAATTGTTTTGCACAGTTGACTTGTATACATGTGCCGATAAGTTGTATTCTATACAAATTGCCATTTTTTGAAATTTATTCAATTCCTTGGCTAATCTGCAATTGGAACATTTTTCTTAATCGAGACTAAATTTGCAAGCAGTTCTGTGCACTTTGCCCACCATTTTTTCAGGTGACATATCCATTATATATATCCGACGGAATATTGTCAATCTTTTTATTTTAGTTTTGCATACATGTTTTATAAGTTGTATTGTGTACAAGTTATCGTCTATCACTTTGCCGGAAAACAAAAGCTACAGTTACAAGGAAAAGCTGTGCTCCCCTTTGGATGGATCTCCGATAAGACAACGGCCCCGGGATATACTCCCGGAGCCGCCTCTTTTTCGCTTTCTCAATCAGGGCACTGTCGCTTCTGCATTGTCCTCTGTGGGACAACCATCGCTGCCTCCATCAACCCATCGGTTACTTAATTATTATTCCATGGCTCATAGCCTTTCCCCACCTGCACATTGAAGGAACATGTATAGTAATTACTGTAACTCATGCTTTTCAAATACACCACTTGACCTTTCGAAAGGTTATAATTGATTGCAAAATTATTATAGCCAGGACCACTGTTACTATCATAAGTAAGGCTATTATAATCATAGCTAGTGTCGTGCTGCAGGCAAGTATCAGCATCAACCTTATCAATGTCATACAAAACACCATAGGTAGAAATGTATCCGTATGAGTCACTATCGTTCTTGTCTGACCAGAATGTATATTCGCCATCCTCCGGCACTGTGAAAACAAACCCGTCCGCAGCAGCCTGCCCGTCCGGCGCATCATTATAACCAACCACAGATGCCGTCATAGGCTGATCTAACGTAAGTTCTTTCACTTCTCTCGTCAGTGCAGCGCTGAGTGTCAGGTTCGTCTCACTATCCGCCTTCATATTCCAGACGATCGTCTGACCCTTCTGCAGCAGCAATTTCTTTGAAAGACTGTCTCCGTTATTGACAAATACCTCATCATCTGCATTTTGGGTGTTTCCACCTGCATACGCTCCATTTTTATACACCTCGAAAGTGACATCTGCTGACAGCGTCTCTGTTGTGAATGTGTAAATTCCTGTTGCATTCGCCGTAAATGTGACTTTCGTTCCCTCTGCCTTAACAGCAACAGGCGCTCCGGCCTCACCAGCCTTGATTTCCGTCATACCCGTGTCCAGCGCGCCGCTGCATGCCGCTGTCATCTCCTGTCCAGAATGGTTGACCGGATTCACATACACGGTCTGTCCAGCCTTCAAAAGAATACCGACAGAAATCACAGCCTTTGTCTCCACAGTCACTGCGGTGCTGCTCTGCGCCAAGGGTGACTCGTAATTCTCTATATCAGATATCCTGTTCCAGATCTTGAGCTCTGCATCTGCGGCTTTTGCCTGATCCACTGTCAGCGTAAATTTATATGCCCCAGCGGCAGGAGCCGTAAACTGATAAAGTGTATCGCTTCCATTAGGGATCGCTTTATCTCCTGTCACTGTCGACAGATCAGCCGGCGTGATATCCTCTGCCTTTACTGTGAGCTTCGCCTCAGCGGTTCCGTTGTTTGTAATCTTCAGAGTTACTACATCTTTCTGTTTTAACTCCAGCTTCTCGGAAAACTTGTTTGAGCTTATATAAGCTTTTTCCTCGCCATTTACTTCTATAGAACCCGAAACATTATAATTTTCTGTATCCGCCGTAGAAGAGAACGCATAACGTCCATCCTTCTCGATCGTATACACCAGATACTTCGCATCGTCCGCCGCAAGTGTTATCTCCTTCGGCGTGCCAACGGAACCGTCCTCACTGATCTTTACCGTTTCCAACGTATAGGTTTCCCCATCTTTCAGGGATTTTGTCTTCAACCACACGCTGTTTTCTGCTGCCACGCTATAGTCTATTGCCGTTCCGCTCATATCGGCGCCTGAGGTGCCATTGCCTATCGCAGCATTTTCATTTGCGTAGAGATACAGTGTCTGCTTCTTGTTCGCACTGTCAGACAGGGTAAACTGATAGTAACCACTCTCCGCAGCTGTAAACTGGATGATTTCATTTCTCCCCTGACCTGTCACTGTCAGCGGTCTGCCCGCTTCCACTGTCTCAATGCCCTGTTCCATCTCAATGCCTACATAATATGCGCCGTTGATCGCCATCAAATATAGGTAATTGTAGCTGTCGCCATCCGATACTCTGGTCCTAAGACGAACTGTCTGATCTTTCTTCAGCCAGCCGAGATCTGCAGCACCATCGAAATATCCAACATTCACCTTTTCCCACTTCCACTCTCCCGGGGCTGCTTCAGACAGCTTATCAAGCTTTACATTATCATGAGATCCATCTCTTGTTGCCCAGAATGTATACTTACCAGTCTCCGGCACTGTAAAACTAAAGTAGTTGTATGTCGACGCCAAAACCTTTCTCGGATCGCCCACACTCAGAGGCAGATAGTCTGGTCTCTCTTCTGTAATACCGCCCTGCACATTGGGAGCATCATAATCTGACGGCTCATTGTCGCCGTAATAGCGGTACGTATTATTACTATTCTTATAGGCGTCGCCAACCGGTATGACAGTGATATGATATCTTGCAACCGCCTTGCCTAAAATCTTTGATGTCACTTCCAAAGTGGTATTGCCGGCTTTCAGACCATTCAAGGTGATGCAGTAGGTCCCTGCAGCAGCCTTAACGCTTGCCACCTTTTTATCTCCGATGGTCCACACTAGCGTGTCGTTGACACGTCCGCGGTTGGATGCCTTCGCTGTCAGCGTATAAGAGTTGCCTGACAATATGGATAGAGTATTATCCGCGTTCGGGAGACTACCAGAAGTCTCCGACACATCAATCTCCATACCGCCAAATACTTTGTGCAAAATATATTTACCATCTTCTGCTTCATACCAATAATCCCCAAGCGGAGTAGTCGTTGCAGGTATCTTCGTTGTTTTCACCTTGGCAGCTGCCGGCTTTGACAAAATAGCGTCATACAACGCAGTGACTGTAACGGTGTACTGACTGTCCTTCGCAAGTTTGGCTCTCACTTGTCCGCTCGCTTCCACATCGCGCTTAATCGTTTCTGCGGAAATGCGGTAAGTGTCCTTCACCGCCTTGCCGGATACTTCATCCAGCTTCTCGATATCGTAATTTTCATATGTCTTATCAAAGATTTTCACCTTACTCGAATCTGTGATTTCTACTCGGAAACGATCCGCACCGCCCACATAGGTAAATAGCAGTCCGAAGCGGTCATGCATTACATCGCATGCCTTCAGGCCCTTAACAGGCTCTAAGGCTTTCGATGTGAATGTAATATTGACTGTCGCCTTATCCGGATAATTTTTAGCTACATTTTCGTCTGTCAAAGCCAGCTCCATGGTACCGCCCTCTTTGACCGCACGAATAATGTATTCACCATTATCATCCTTATCCAGCTCAAACCACTCTTCCTTCGCCTTCACAGCATCTTTTAACACACGGTCAACCGTGATATCCGGATAGCGGTAACCGGTCAGCTTCTTGCCTCCTGCCGTATAACTGTAAAGTTCCTGGCTGTTCAGTTTCATCTCCTGGCCCACTGACAATGTCACCGATTTCTTTTTCGCCGTCACAGCGTCCACATCTGCTATGACTTTAATCCCAATGCCGGCCGTGTCGCCTGTGTTGGTATTCCTCACATAAACCCAAATATAATCCTCAATGTCTACCCCTGTAAGTTTGATCTTGCCCTTCTTATCTATGCTCACATAGTCATTTTTCTGTGCACGTACGGATCTGCCCGTCTTTTTATCCACAGCCTCGACATAGTACTCCAGCTTTGGCTCTTCATAGATGTCTGAGAGCTTTTTGCCGTCTACTTCCTTGTTCTTAAGCGGAAGTTCTGTCCATATCCCATCATTGCTGTCTGCCGTATTATCCATCTCGCTGTGCCAGAAAAGTCCTAATGTCTTACTGTCAATTCCCTTGGAGAGCTTGGAAAAATCTACCCGATAGTAACGGTCACCCTCATAGAATTTTGACATATTCTCTGCATTGTCATATTCTGTCACATCCGTAATACCGTCAACCGTCTCATCCAGCTTGAGATCAAGCCCAATCGTCTCAGCCTTCAGTGTCTTGAAGCTGACTGCAGTTCCGGCCGCACTCTCATCGACAGTTTCCTGTGTGATAGTGATCTGGCTTCCGTTGGACAGCTTCCACGTCTTTGCCGCGCATACGTTCCTGACATATAACGTATACTGCCCTGTCGGATCCAGTCCTTTCAGAACCGCCGTATTTCCTCCCTTCATTCCTCTGTAGGCTTCATCTGCACTGTCCAGATAAACCGGCGCAATGGCAAACGTATTTTTCCACTGGTTCTTATTGCCGCGAAGCTTCTTTACTTCAGTTTCAATTGCATCTGCATTCTTTAAATCAGAATGTTTGTCGTTATCTACAACATAGATCTCACGGCGGTACCCATCAACCGGTGTATCATAGTTTACTACCACGTAGTTATCGTACGCACTTACCGTCACAGGCTTAGGAGCCGTCACAGGCGCCGCCTCAATCGTCACCTTCGCTTCCTTAACCCCTTTGCCTGTAAGAGGCACCATTTTACCCGTCTCATCCATATGCTGTGGATACACGGTAATATCCGCCTTACCCCTCTTCAAAGCTGTCACCCAGCCATATTCATTGACATGAATGATCGTGTCGTCGCTGCTCTTATAGCCGAGGCTGATAATATCAGACATCTGCGCTTTTGTAATCTTTACATCCAATTGTTGGGAAGAACCAAGCGCCAGCTTCTTCGGTGCGTCATTGAACGCCAGCGACTTCGGCGCCACAGCATCCTCCAGATTGCCAAGCAGATTCTCCTCCGTAAAGTTCAGGGTAAAGTCTTCGGTATACTTATCTTCCCAGCGGACCGTGAAGGTAGGCGCCCCTTTTGCCGCATCAAACAGCACGACAAACGAATCTGTGTATTCAGCCATCACTCTGCCGCCGGCTTTCTCTACCTCGTTCCAATACAGCGCCATATCGGGAAGCTGCCTGTCAAATTCTTCGGGTGCATAAATCCGGAATGCTGCGAGGTTGCCTGTCATATTGACAGCGTCCCCGTTCGCATCCTCGCCCGCATACGATTCATAACCGATCCCTTCCAGAATGTCCACTTTCTGGGATATATTGTCCTTCGCATCTCTAGTAACCACAGGCTCCGCAGTCTGCAGAGATTTCACTGCAGTACCAAAATTAGTTGACACGATCCTTGCCGGCGCCGTAACAACCTTAAATTCGCTTATCGCTTCCGCCGAAGCCACCCTATAGTTTCGTGCAAAATCAACATAGACTACTTTCCCATCAGCTCCTACATAATAACCCCAACTGTTCCACTGACTGTACTCATGGTCGAACCACAATTCATAAGTCTTGTTTCTGTGAAGAATAGAAGCCCTTTCCTTGCTGCCTTTTTCACACACATAGAAACCTATTCCTTCAGATCCATTCTCCCATGCACTTCCGTTAGTAAATGCTATCTCCTGCTCCGGCACAGCCCCTGTCACTTTGGCCTCAGCGGTGGCTTCTTCCAGAAGACCGGTATTGTCCAAATACCCCGCCTCATAGGTATCCTGTACCTTGGTCTCCACCTTGATCTCACGAGGTGTAATCTTTACGGTACCAATCTTCACTTCCACAGCCTTACCGTCAGCATCTGTAAAAGGCGCATACTCTTCGCTTCCCTCAAAGCACAGATACAGATCATATTCGCCTGCATCCTTCACGTCCTCCAGCAACGGTTCCCCGTAGTCGCTGTAATCAGTCAATTCATAGCACCTGAGCTCTGCGCCAATCGCTTCCGCGGTTACCTCCTGTCCGTCCGCCTTTGTGATCTTATAGGAGGACGCTACCTGCGCGGTGATTTCTTCCTGTGTGAACGTTTTCCCGTCATATATCTTTTCCAATGTCGCCGGTGTCGCCGTCGCAGCGGGTGTCAGCTTAGCTGTCCCGACAGGATTAACCGTGAGAGGAACGCTCGTACCCAGCGGTGTCCATTTATCCGACAAGAAAGTCTTCCCATTGACATCTGTCGATTCTTTATCATGTTTCTTCGTTGTGAAATTGGGATTAGTAATAAAAGCAGCATCTTCTCTGTACCAATACCCTATTTCACCAGAGGCCTGAATCTGATAGCTCTTTGTTGAAGCAGCGTCAAATTCTGCTTCTCCCTCTGCGTAATCATCTTCCCTGTACGACTTTTCGTCAACCTGCTCAGAGCCTTCCAGCTTCGTCTGCTCCACAACCTCCCAGATAGGCCTATACGCTTCCATGCCCGCTGGCATCTGAGGAGAAATATCATACGCAATCTCTTCGTCCTCGAAGAACTCATTTATTGTACGGCCAGACATCGTCTCATACGTGCCTTTCGGAGTGACCGTAAACTCTACCTTCTTGATAACATAGTATACCTCCGCCGGCTTATTATCCTTTGCATAATAGAAAGTGCCGTCGTCGGTGTTGTCCGTGTAAGAAATTTCAAGCTTATAGATGCCCGCATCCTTCGGAGCAATCAGCCCGGGTTTATACTCTTCCCAACAGTCATTGAACTCCTCAGCAGAGAATCCATTTGCCTTGTTCTGATCCATAATCTCCTTATCGATCAGATCAACCGCCGCACTATTTCTATACCATGTATAGGTAAAATCTTCGCCAACCGCATCGAAAGTGCCCAGCTTTACTTTACTCTTATATTCGTTTCTTTCTTTATAGATTTCCTCACCGGTGTATGTGAGGTCACCCGCTTTTTCAGGTGTATCACCCGCCTTGCCATCGCTCAGCAGGCCCGCAATATTCCATTCCAGCGCAACAGCATCCTTCACTTTAAATGTGATAGCTTTGTCATCTGCCGTGGGAGTTGTGTCGGTTTCATAATTGCTGTCTATGCCGACAATCTGTTCCCCTTCCTCATCAATCCCGGAATTGATATCCGTTCTGTGCGCATAGGAACCGTTCGCATTATAAACAGCTTTTGTGCCGTCAAAAATAATACGGTACTCTTTACCAGCTATCATCCGATAGCGGGCATCAAGTACATACTCCCATACATTCCCTTCCTTCACTTGAAGCGTAAAGGCAGGCTCATAAACCTGGCTTACGTTGTTGTCGTCATAACCTGTACCCCAGATATGATTCTTGGTAACATCAATTGTCACCGATTTATTGTCACGGTCCACTGTCTTTGCCGAATAAGCCACCTTGGAAAGAACCTCAGTCATAGTTTGACCGCCGACAACTTCCAGCGTCGCAGGCGTAAGCTCCACAACCACCTTTGCCGGATCAACTGCTACATCAATAAAACCTTCCTCAGATTTCGCGTATTTACCTGTCGAATCCTGATATACCAGATGATATGTGTATCCACCTACATCCGTGGGTGCCGAAACGACAACCTCCTCCTCGTTCTCCCATTCAACCCATTCTCCGGATACCTCGGCGTTGTCTAATTTCTTCCAGCCCGCCGCATCATCCCAGTACTGTACTTCATAGGTGTAATCCGTAGTTATTTCTGGATCTTTTACGGGCTTACCATCATATACCCGCGTAATTACGCCGTCCTTATTCCACTTTTCCGCAAGGGTAACTACAACCTGTGTCCGCGTCAAATCTCCCATAGCGACATCTACCGCGATGGACTCTTCCAAATCATAGTTACTATATACTGTCTGTTTCGCTGCATCAGCCTTAAAGGACAGCTTCACGTCTACCACATAATCAACGTCCCTCGCAAGCGTATCCTCCGGCTTAACTGCCACACCCGTAATAGCATCCCTGAGACCTGTTTTCTCCAGAACGATATCGTCCTTTGAAAGCTCACCATTCACGCCGGCAGCGCTCTCAATAAAGACATTAACAGTACTTGCCGCCTCACCTGGCTTCGCAACCGCCCTCACATTGATATCCACAGGCGCTTTCTCAATTACACAGTCCTTGGTCAGCGTTGCACCATCATGCACGCCTTCCTGTTTCGGATAGGAGAGCTCTGCCTGATAGTCTCCCGCATTTTTCGGCTTAGCACCTTCAGCCATGGCCGCATAGTTTCCATCTGCGCCCTTCTGCTTCCAGGTAACTGTCACTGCACTGGGATCAACTTCTTCGCCATCCTTCTTCAGTGCCACAGCGTTTAAAATATCACTGAACTGCTCTGACCCGTCATACTCTACTTCGGTTACATAGTCAACGTCGAGAATGATCTCGTAACCCGGATTCGCCGCAGTTGTAACGTCTTGTGCGTTTACCTCCGACCTGTCACCGTCCGCCGCGCTGTCTGTACCCTCTTCATTGTTACTGCCAGCGATATCATCTGCAGGCGCAGCGGTGTCTCCACCAGCGGCATCACCGTCCGCCACAGTATTGTCACCGTCTGTAGTATCACTCACAGACGCAGTGCTGTCCCCTTCAGTTGTATCACCTACAGGTACAGCGCTGTCTTCGTCAGTGTTGTCGCCGCCTACGACATCACTTGTGCTGACCGCCTCCGACTCTACTGCGGAATCCACAATATCTTCCGGAGCAGCCATCGCTGTCGAGGGCAGCATAGTGACTGACATAGCTGCAGCAAGTATCAATGCCAGCAATCTTCTGACTAGATACCGTTTCTTTGTCTTACCCATTCTTTGTTCCTCCTCCTTGTTTTTTCTGCTGCTGTGCTTTAAACAATAAAAAAACACATAAAACCATTTTACCCCCCCCCCCTTATATAAAAGGCAAGTGTTTTACGTGTTTTTTTAAATTTATACTATTTTTGAATGGCCGGCTCTTCCGTCTTACACCTTAAACTCGCCCACCAAATTTTCCACCTCAGTCGTCAAAGCGAGCAGTTTATCCATGTTCTCTGATACCTCTTCCAAATTCGCCTGCTGCTGGGTCACAACCGCACTAACTTCATTAATTTCGGTCACATTGCTGTCAGCAGCATCCTTGATAGTTCCCATACTTCCCATAGCCTGCATGATCCGGTCACTGAGGGCTTCAACACCGCTTATGATGTCTTCCACATTGTTATTTACCTCATCTGTGCCGTTCGTAATAATCTCGAAACTTTCCTTTGCCTCCCCCGTCATCTGATTGCCCTTCTCCAACTGTTCAAGGCTCTCTTTGAGACGGGTCGTCATTTGATCCGCCTGGGCGCTCACCGCGTCAATCATTTTACCGATTTTTGCCGCAGCAGCCTGAGAATCGTCCGCCAAATTCCGAATTTCTGTAGCCACTACAGCGAACCCTTTCCCTGCTTCACCCGCTCTGGCCGCCTCGATAGAAGCATTTAAGGACAACAGATTCGTCTGAGAAGCGATAGAAGAAATAGATGCCAGCGCTTCTGTCATACCTTTGGTATTCTCACCAAAAGAAGAAAATACGCTCTCCATCTCCCTCATAGAGTGATTAACCGTTTCCATCTGCTCTACATAGGCCGTAATTTTCTGCATACCTTCTCTGGCATTGTTCCTTGTTTTCCCCGCGTTTCCATGAATAGATTCCGCGTAATCGGCCACTTTCTGTGCAAAGCTCTCCATCTCACCAATCTGTGTCTGTGCGTGGCTGACCTCCTCCTGTTGTCTCTCCAGGGCTGCCAGCATACCATCCACCGCATCAGCAATACGGGTACCACCCTGCGCATTCTCATCTACGCTGTTATTGACCGAAGCGGTCGCCATCTTCAATTCTGACATATTAGCGGCCACCTCGCTTATCAGGTGCACCAGGCTGTTTTTCATTTTATTAAAAGCCGTGGAAGCCTGCCCCACCTCATCTCTGGCATTTACTTTAAGATCCTTATCGGTCAGATTTCCCTCCGAAATGATCATCAAACTCTTTTGCAGCTTAATAACAGGAGCCGTTATGCTCTGAGTCAATGCAAATGCCGCTGCCAACACAACCACTGCCGCAATCAGCACCACAATCACAATCATATTGCGCATATTCTGGAATCCACTCTGTATCTCATCGGCAACCTGCTGGCTTCGTGCTATCTCGGAAGCCAAAAGAGTCTCTGCACTGGAACTGACGAAACTCATACTGCCGCTCATATCCTGCGCAGCATTCATACCCGCTGAAGAATAAGTATCTCCGCAGGCCGCCTGCAATTCCCGGAAAGCAGAAATAAATTTACCTGTCTCCGAGGCAAACTTGTCATACTGATTACGCATCTCCGAGTATTCGGCCTCCTGGGGGATACCCTCTCCCACTTCCGCCACATACTGTTCCATCGTATCTATAATCTCTATGTGTCCGCTGGAAGCAAGGTCTCCTCCGGCTCCGCACTTTGCCACCACAGTGCGCCCCAAATAGGATGCATTGTCATTGACATAAGTTACCTTACTGATGCTGTCAAGCACTTGAGAATACTGCGCATTGTACTCGCTGGATCTGTCTACAAGCACCATAATCAGCACAATAAATATGATTAGTGCGGCCAGAATGCAGGCGTTGATTTTCAGCCGAATTCCCACCCCTTTACCGCTCTTTTTCGTCTTCTGTCCCTTCTGCACTTTCGTCCGCATCCCTGTACTCCTTCCTGATTAGTTTTTTCGCCGATAAAATCAGAATCGCACCGCCTGCTGCCAAAAAAATCACAATAGCCGCCCCGATGAAAATCCGCTCACTTCCTGTCGTTTCCCCAAATCCCTCTACCAGCCCATAAGCCAGATACAAAACATACGCCGCCACCAAAATGCGGAGAGTCAGCCCCACCTTAGTATCATTGCTTCCTCTTTTACTTATTGTTCCTTCATCCTGCTTTTCCGTATCAGCCGCCTCACTCTCTGTGGAATTCTGCGGCACTGCAAACTCCTGTTCTTCCTTCTCACTCATATCTTCACTCCTCTATCTCTGAAAGCAGGCCGTCTGTTCAGACAAATGCTCCACCACATTAGAAACCTGGTCAAGTGCCTCTATAATACCTTTCATATTGTCCGCAAGCACTGCTGTGTTATTTACTACACCGCCGACACCCTGGGCGCTCTCTTTCACATTATTCGTAATATTCTCATTAGATTCTGCCACGGAACGCATCATAGTGCCGATTCCCTTCATAGAATCTCTCATCTCTGTCATCATTTGATCCACAGTTATGGAATCATTCAAATACTGTTCACCGGTCCGTTCCATAATTTCATAGTCTGGTAAAATTCTCTCGTTGATAAAATTAACCAAATTTCTAGCATTATCAGCCAACGTCAATACCGCCGATACCACGCTCTCCGAAATCTGCTGGATATTACCTGCCGTCTGCTTGGAATTATCAGCCAATACACGAATCTCATCAGCCACCACCGCAAATCCTCTGCCAGCCTCTCCCGCTCTCGCCGCCTCAATAGAAGCATTTAAAGCGAGAAGGTTCGTCTTGGAAGCTATACTCAGAATATCACCTGTCAAGTTACTGATCTTCTCAATTTGATGGCTGTCCTCAATAGAAGCATTCAATGACACATCAAAGTCTTTTATCATACTATCCGCCGTCGCCCGGCTGTCCTGGGCAAGCTTTCGAAGTTCCTCTGCGCGGCTCCTGATTTCCTCCGCAAACTTCGTGCCGTTCACAGCTTTATCCACCATCTCGTTGACAGAAGCTTCCGCCTCCCTGGTATTCTCATTCACATAACCGACGGTAGCTGAAACCTCCTCCATACTGGCGGCCAGCTCCTCCATAGTCGCAGAAGTATCATTCGCGTTCTGGTTCGTCACTTCCACCACTTCGTTGACACTCGCCTGCTGTCTGTTAATCTCATCACCGCAGGAAATCACCCCGCCGATGATATCCTGTAAAATATCAAGAAATTCATTGACTCCCTGCGCCAATGTAGCAATTTCATCCTTCGTCTGCACCGGCACACGTTCTTCCAGATTCCCCTTATTGTTATGTATATTTTCAATCATGCCATTAATCACCTGGGCAATCTTCTGAATCGGACGTATAATCACACGCCTCGCAATGATCATCACTAGAATCGCTGTCACGATCAGAAGAATAATAACACCCACTATTAAAACATAAGACTCCTCAACCTTGCTCTGCACAAAAGCCTTGCCGTCCTCCAGTTCCGCATCCGAAAATTCAAGCAGACTACTCATACTTCTGTCAATGACACTGTTCAGCGTGCCAAGATTGTTTGCAATCATAGAATTTGCCTGTTCTTTTTCCCCGCTTTTGCTGATCGCGATAACGGCATCCACAGTAGAATCAAAACTGCTAAGGCGGCTGTCCAATGAATCATAGACTTCCTGCACCTCTTCCGAAGTAATCATCGCATCGTAAGCTTCCATAGATGCCCACATCTTCGCCCGACGCTCCTTGATGTCGTCCGCCCGGCTGTTCATGGTACGTGTCAGCTTAGCGTTCACATGGGCATACACATTCATATATATATCTAAGTAATCCTCATAAATGCTGTGAATTAAATTGATTTTTTCGACCTCATTATTCATGACGTTCTGGCTGCTCTGAGTAATCGTCGTCATGCTGTTTGCCAAAATTCCCATCGATATAATAGATATCAAAGCCAATATAATAATTGCCACTGCAAACTTGAAACCAATCTTTTTCATAACTCAGAAAGCTCCTCCTACTGTTATGTGCGTTTTGACCAATAATCAGCCATTTTGCTATTAAACATCATTCTAAGTGTACCACATTTTGTCACATAAAGATAGCCCTTGTGCAGTAGAATATAAAACAGCCACGGCTCACTTTCCTGATGATGCCGTGGCTGTTTTGATTTTATCTTTTCAATTCTTAGTTCGCAGCATTTCTTTTCTTTCTCGCGGACATAACCACACTCTGAACCACCAGGAACAGACAAAGCATAACCGCTTTTGTAATACCCGTCCACCACGCCTCGTCAAAACCAACTGAGGACACGATATTCTGAATGGTACTAAGAGAAAGTACGCCAAAGAAAGTACCTGCCACATTACCCACGCCTCCTGTCAGCATGGTGCCTCCGATGATAGAGGAAGCGATAGCATCCATCTCCGCGCCCGTCGCATGGGAGGGGGAGCCGGAACCTACATGCAGGAAATAGACAAAGCCGCCTATACCCGCCAGAAGACCACAGATCAAATGAGAGAGGAACTTCGTTCTCTTCACATTGATACCAAGCATCAACGCACTCTGCTTATTGCCGCCCACAGCGTAAAAATTACGTCCCATCTTCGCCCAGCGAAGCATTACAAACATCACAATAACTACGAGAAGAGCTACAATTACGCCGATCTCCACATAAGCGTTCACATACTTGCCCAGCTTGTTGACGGAACCCATGCCCGGAACCGTAACACGCGTATTCTTTAACGCAACAAACGCTTCATTCTCCACGTTGAAAGGCGAGGTGTTAACAATTGTCGTCATACCTCTTGCAAAGAACATACCTGCCAGTGTAACGATAAAGGGCTGAATATCCAGATAGGCTACCAGAAAACCCTGGAATGCGCCGAAGGCAAGGCCGATCGCCAGGGCGATAATAACCGCCACAAAAACATTGCCCCCTTTATAATCCAGATAAACCGCGCAGCACATACTCACAAGAGCTGTAACGCCGCCCACGGAAATATCAATACCACCCGTTATCATAACAAGGCTCATGCCGCTGGCAAGAATAATCAGTGCCGCATTGGCATTTAAAATATTGAAGAAAGTCTGGGGCTTTAAGAAGCCAGAACCCAGAAAAATCATTGCACCAATGTATAACAGGAAAAATACGACAATTGTGATGGTGAGGAGCAGGTTCGTGTCGGTCATACCCATCAGCTTCGCTTTGAGGCCATTGCCAGCAGGCGCAGTATTTTTATCTGTCTTTGCCATCTTACGCCACCTCCTTACTCAGTTTCATCTTCTTGGTGAAAGTGGAAAACCACTCTCTCACGGTAGGCGCGCTGACGATTACCAGCAGAATAACCACTACCGCCTTGTAAGCGGGAAGCGCCGTGGAAGAGACACCGAACTTGTAAAGTGTAGTTGTCAAACACTGAATCACATATGCGCCGATGATAGAAGCCGCCATATTGAACTTACCGCCGGAGAGCGCATTGCCGCCCAGGGCAACCGCCAGAATGGCATCCATCTCAATATCTTTCGCGATAACGGAATAGTTGATGGAAGAAATACGGCTCACCTTGATCAGACCTACAACAGCCACGCACAGACCAAGAATGACGAACGCCATCACTTTGATCATCTCCGGATTCAGACCATTCAGTCTGGAAGAGCTTTGGTTGATACCAACCGCCTGTGTATATAGTCTTAAGTTTGTCACTTTCAGCACAATACCGATGATGACCATACAGATAATCGCAATAAAGACCGGCGTAGGAACCGGTATGCCCGGAATAAAGTTTCCAAAATAAGCAAAACTGGGATCACTGATAACCGGAAGCTCATTGTTATTGATCCATGCCGCAATGGAACGTCCCGCCGTGTAAAGGATCAGAGTCGCTATCATAGGCTGGATCTTAAAGTACGCCACCAGTACGCCGTTGAATGCGCCAAAGAGCATTGCCACCACACATGCCACCAGAAAAGCGACAATGATAGGAGCCTGAAGTGTCTCAGGACGCGCATTCCTGCCGCAAAGCACCCGCAGAACCACACTGCCCGCGATCGCAATGGCAGCGCCCACACTGATATCCTGTCCGCCGGAAGCCGCCGTCACCAGCGTCATACCGATCGCCAAAATAGCCAGCTCGGAACCGTTATTCAAAATATCAATAATAAATCCGGACAGCACCGGATTGCCCGCGCTGTTGTAACCCAGCGTAATTTTAAAGAAAGAAGGATCGGCAATCAAGTTAAATACCGCCAGCAGCAAAAGCGCTGCAACTGGGATAAAGCACTGATTTCTGACCAGCTTCATGAGAGAGTTTGTCTTAGCCGTCTCATTGTTTGCCATTTATTTGTCACCTCCCGCGATAGTACTCATAACTGTACTCTGATTCAAATCCTCGCCCGAAAGTTCACCCACCGCTTTGCGGTCACGCATAACAATCAGACGGGAACAGGTTCGTAACATCTCGTCAAGCTCTGAGGAAATAAAGGTAACGCTCATACCCTCAGACGCCAGTTTAAGCACAAGTTTCTGAATGTCAACCTTTGTACCCACATCGATACCTCTGGTGGGCTCATCCAAGATCAAATACTCTGGATGCGTGAAAAGCCATCTCGCCAGAATCACCTTCTGCTGATTACCACCGGAGAGAGATTTGATCGGAGTCTCTTTGGACGCCGTCTTGATGTTCAAAAGCTTTATGTACTCATCCGCAACTTTGTTTGCCTCTGCCTTGGAAAAGGGTTTAAAGAAACCCTTAAGCACCTGCTGCGCCAATATAATATTGTCACGCACAGAAAGATCGCCCACAATACCGTCTACCTTACGATCCTCCGGCAGATAAGCGATACCGTTTTTCATGGCATCAAGCGGCTTTGCAATCTTTACATCTTTGCCCTTCATCTTGACTTTTCCGCCAGTCACTCTGTCTGCACCGAAAATAGCACGCACACACTCGCTTCTCCCGGAACCCAGAAGGCCTGTAAATCCGTTTACTTCTCCCTTGTTGATATGGAAATTGAAAGGCTTGATGCCCGCGTTGCTGACAAGGCCTTCCGCCTCCAGCACAGGTATGGCATCCTTCCCTGCATCATATGCCTTTGTCTCGCTCTTGATATCGGAGAGATCATCCACCTCTTTGCCGAGCATCTTGGATACAAGCTGGACGCGGGGCAGTTTCTCAATCTCATACTCACCCACAAGCTTGCCGTCCCTCATAACCGTAATCCTGTTGCAGACCTCATATACCTGCTCCAGGAAATGAGTGACGAAAATAATACCCACCCCTTTGGATTGAAGATCCCTCATCAACTTAAAGAGTTTCTCTACTTCCTGCTCATCCAAGGATGAAGTAGGCTCATCCAAAATCAGCACTTTACACTCCATGTCAACCGCACGGGCGATGGCAATCATCTGCTGCACAGCCAAGGAACAGGTTCCAAGCTGCTGCGCCGCCTTCGCCGGGATATCGAGAGACTGTAAAATTCTGTCTGTATCCGCATTCATTTTTTTCCAGTTCTGCACCGCACCCGCCGTACGGCCGATGAACATATTCTCCGCCACAGTCAGATTCGGGCAGAGTGTAATTTCCTGATACACAGTACTAATGCCCATATTCTGCGCATCCTGGGGCGAATGGATCGCCACCGGGCCCTCTGTACCATCTAAGAAAATATCTCCGTCCTCCTTGCCGTAAACCCCGGTAAGAACCTTGATCAGCGTCGACTTTCCGGCGCCGTTCTCCCCCATCAGCGCATGGATCTCACCCTTGCGCAGTGTAAAGTCCACACCCTGAAGGGCATGCACTCCGGGAAAGATTTTGTGAATGTTTCTCATTTTTAATACAACATTTCCTTCCACTCTCAGGTCCACCTCCCAAACATTTTTTGCATATCCTACTCCAAGACAACACGCCTTATGCGCTGTCCATGCATGCACCATGCATTTATCTATGTGTGCATTTATTACTGTAAGCGCTGCAGGCGCTTATAGAAAGAGCGCGGGCAGGCAAAGTGGCGCTGCGCCGCGCTCGTTTCTAACATATTATAACATATTCTGCTTAACATTCACAGCTGTTAGATGCCATAGTTATCAACATCTTCCTGTGTGATAGTGGTTGCATCAAAGCCCTTCTCGTCCATGATGATAACCTTCTCAGCTACAGAACCGCCGGACTCGATAGTCTTAATAACTTCATCAATGTAGGAAGACTGGAAAGGATTGCACTGTCCATCATAGTTCCAGTTGCCTGCAAGCAGCTCCTCAAGAGCCCACTTATTGCAGTCAAATCCCATAACGATAACGTCCTTGCCTACGCCGTGAGAGATATTAGCTGCATCCAGAGCTGCAACAGCACCCTTAGCCATATCGTCGTTCTCTGCGTAAATTACGTTGAATTTCTGTCCAGAGCTGATTGCGGACTGAACGATCTGCTGTGCGTTCTCTGCATTCCACTCAGCGGTCTGCTGGGTAACAAGATTCCAGTTAGCCTCTGCATCTACCTTAGCCTGAAGAGCACCGGTACGGCCTTCCTGAGCTGCGGAACCCATTACACCCTGCAGATGGATAATGTTGTACTCGTCAAGGCCCTGGCTCTCAAGCCAATTGACAGCTGTCTCGCCCTCTTTATCCATATCAGATACGATGGAAGCCTCGTAAAGACTCTCGTCAGCATCGATGGTACGGTCAAACAGGATAACGCGAACGCCTGCATCCTGTGCATCCATCAATACAGAATCCCAGCCTGCCGTATCAGCAGCGGACAGAAGCAGATAATCAACACCATCCTGGATGAACTTCTGAGCAGCGGTAATCTGCTCGTCATTCTTCATGCTGTAAGCGAAGGATGCAGAATAGCCATTTGCCTCTGTGAAAGTTTCCTTCAGATCTTTGTCGTTAGCGGTACGATAACCGGACTCATTAGGATCATTGTTGATGATACCAACCGTGATAACATCACCGCTTGCTGCAGGTGCTGCTGCCTCATCCGCAGGAGCTTCCTCCTCCGCTGCGGGTGCTTCCTCTTCTGCTGCCGCAGGAGCCTCTTCCTCTGCTGCAGGAGCTTCCTCCTCTGCTGCGGGTGCTGCTGTCTCTGCCGCCGGAGCTGCATCACCACCGCCACAGCCAGCCAGAGTAGCCATTACCATAGCGCCTGTCAGTAAAACTGCCATTTTTCTCTTCATTACTTGTTTCCTCCCTTTTCTTTCTTCTCTCACCCTTATGATGAGAAGATGATGTTTTGGGTCGGGATTCCTTGTTTCCCCGTCCCTGAAAACACTTTAGCAAAATGTATGCGTCTATTCAACACCCAAATTCATCCTTTTGTGCAATTTGTATGGGTTCAACAATACAAATTTATGGTACAATAAGAAAAAACAGTACAAATTTCATTATTTAGGGTATTTTTTTCAGATTTTGTTATTTTTTTATTGATTTTAACTATAAAAAATCTCATTTCTTTCCTAGTTATTCTATAGTAATTCTAATCAAATAACGCTATTTAACGGTGTTTTTTTCCGCTCAGTAGTTTTTTATGAATAAAATTAGAGAAATTTGTAAACAAACCATGAACAAAAAAAGGAGATTTTTTTATTATGACCAAGTACGAAACACTTTCGAATCAGCTCACGGAACAAATTGCTGAAAACTTACGAAAAGGAATTACCGCTCTGCCAACTGAGGCCCAGCTGACCACCCAGTACCATGTCAGCCGTCAGACCGTGCGCGCCGCCCTCGCGCTTTTGCAAAGCAAGGGACTAATTGAAAGCCGACAGGGAAGCGGCTCCTACGCCACAGGGCTCTCTCCTGATTCTGCCCAAAACCGGATTCCCATTCTCATCACCTGCAGCCAGGAATACATATATCCCAGTCTTCTCACAGATATCCGCCAGGCACTCTTAGAAAAAGGATATCAACTACAGATTTTGGCCACAGAAAATAATACCTCCATCGAGAGAACACATCTCCGCTCCCTATTAGAAAATCCGCCCAGAGCTCTGATCGTAGAGGGCACAAAGAGTGCTCTTCCTACGCCCAATGCAGATCTCTACGAAAAGTTGAAAGCTGAAAACACCCGTCTGCTCTTTCTGCACAACCGTTATGATGCTTTGGCCGGTGAAGCCTGTGTCAAGGACGACAACTACTACGGCGGCTATCTGCTCGCAAACCATCTGACGGATCTGGGACATACTTGTATCGCAGGACTTTTTAAAATTGACGACAAACAGGGGCACGAGCGATATTTTGGCGCCGCCTGCTGTCTGCGTGATCTAGGCCTTTCCCTTCCGGACACCCGCGTCGGATGGTTTCAAAGTGCGGATGTGAATGCGCTGGAAAAAAAGCAGGACACCCGTTTTCTGGCAGCTTACATCAAAGAACAGCTGTCCGACTGTACCGCTGTCATCTGTTACAATGATGAAATCGCCTACTGGCTGGTAAAAGAGCTTGCCTATGCCGGCATTCAGGTCCCCCGGGATATCTCTGTAGTCAGCTTTGACAACAGCTACCTAAGTGATTTAAGCAGCGTCCGCCTTACAACCCTGACACACAAACCTCATGAAATAGGAAAAACTACGGCCGACAACATACTCCGGCTGCTACAGGGAATCCCCACGATATCTCAAGAACTTCCCTGGGAATTGGTGCAAAAAGAAAGTGACGGTCCTGCCCGCACTTAAGTCTTTGCACCTGATCGATATTCTCTGGGCGTACAGCCCTGCGTCTTTTTAAATACAAAACTGAAATAATGCGGATCTTTATAACCAGTCTCCGAGGCAATCTCCCCCGTATGCATCTGGGTCTGCCGCAGCAATTTTTTCGCCTTTTCCATACGTTTAGCCGTCACATACTCCACAAAAGTCACCTGCATAGCTTGGGAAAAAATCGCACTGAAATAGTTGGCACTCACATTTACTTCCTTCGCCACAGAATTGAGAGACAGCGTTTCCTGCGAATAGTTCTCCTCTATATATGATAAAGCCTTTTTTAAAATTCGTCTGCTCTGATTGTCTGATTCCCTGTCCCGAAGTTCTATGACCTTTTCAGTCAGCCTGCTTACATATCTTTGCATCTCTCCTGCATCATACTGCCCTTCCGGTGTAAGCCCCTCCATTTCCATTAAACGCAAAAGTTCCTCCTTGGAAAACCCCAGAGACTCCACGCAGGAAACCGCCACAAACCAGGCATGCAGAGTCAAATAGCTTCGGAACATGGAAGACTGCATAGCCTCCCCCAATGTGCACAGGAAGTTTTCCACAAAATCTGCAATCTCATCCTTTGTCCCCCGCATCAGAAAGTCTCTGATCACTTCTGTATCCATCTTAGCAGGATCGATATCACGGATTCTGCCAATCTCCTCCCCCGGTGCATTATTTCCCACCATATCCTTTGTAAAAATATGCACCTGAGGCATCAAAAAACGGTAAGCAAACAAATGGTTTACCTTGCTGTAACATTCCGCCAAAAGGCTTAACCGTTTCACCGGTTCACCTGCCGCCACATACCACTGTAGAATCTCTTCCGCAGGACGACAAATCCGCTCCACATTTTCCAGACTCCTGGCAGTAAGTTCCGGCATCTGTTCTGCGCTGCCTTTGATCAACACGCCATATGTATTCACATTCCATCGAAAAACCAAATGTTCCGGGTAGCGTATAAAATAATGCAAGAGCTCCTCACGTTTTCTGGCAAAATCTTCAGACTCCATCCCCCTGTTCTCACTGGTGCGTTTCTCCTGCAGATTAAACATCAAGATATTATAGCAAGGAGCATTAATCTTCAATGAAAGCTTGGACGCCTCCTCATAGATGTCCTGCACGGGCATACGCCCCTCGAACACTTTGACAAAAAAATCCGTCCGCGAAAATTGCTCATACTCCCTGACTTCATTTTGAAATTTTTCCTGATAATTTTTCTGTTCCCGCTCCGTCTCTATTTTTGTTTTGAGCTCAGCCAGCACCTTCTGCATAGCTGCCCTGGTAATAGGTTTTAAAAGATACTGTTCAACTCCCACCGAAATAGCGCCTCTGGCATACTCAAAATCATCATACCCGCTGATAATTATAATTTTCATATCGGGAAATTCCTGATGTACCAAACGACTTAAGGAAAGCCCGTCCATAAAAGGCATTTTAATGTCCGTAAGCAAAACGTCCGGCTTTGTCTTCTGAATGAGCGGCAGCGCCATCTCGCCGTCGCTCGCCTCCCCCACGAACTGATAACCATACTGCTGCCAGGGAATGTTGTCACGAATTCCCTCCCTGACAATGCTCTCATCTTCCACCAAAAATACTTTTAACATGATTTTACCTCTGTCCTCAAACATTATGAATTCCTGTTAATAGGTTCTCTCCCGCAAAAGCTCCTGTGTCACATTCTCTATCGTAAAAACATCCTCTTCCACATAATACCTCCTCTCCACCTGTCCGCCCGCTTCCAGCATATCAATAACACGCAGCAGATATTCCCCTTGGTTCGGATTGCATTCTATGTCCACGTTGATGTCCCCGGCTGCAACCATCTCAAGTGCGCTTCGCAGCGCATCAAAAGAGAGAATCACAATATCTCCATCGACACCCACCGTCCTTCCCGACTCTCTGATCGCCTCGATGGCGCCAAAAGTCATATCATCATTCTGGGATACCACCACGTCAATATCCGGATATTTTCGCAGAAAACCGCGCATCACTTCCCTGCCTCTGGTGGAGGTGAAATCCGCAAACTCCTGATCTAAAATATTCCAGTTCTTATGTTCTGCAGCCACGGAAGCAAAACCTGCCGTCCGCCCAATCTGGGATGATGACCCTTCCGTTCCCATGAGAATTACAATGTTGACATCATTTCCTGCGTACCCTCTTCTTCGAAGCTCCTGCTCCAGCCAGTGCCCGGCTTTCTCACCCTCAGCCGTAAAATCACTGCCCACGCATGTCACATAGAGACTTTCATCCTCCACGTCCACGTTCCTGTCCATAAGAATAACCGGAATGCCAGCCTCCTTAGCCTCCTGCAGCACCGTCTCCCAGCCTGTCTCCACCACAGGGGAAAAGATTATATAGTCCACCCGCTGGGAGATAAAACTGCGGATTGCCTTGAGCTGGTTTTCCTGCTTCTGTCTTGCATTATTAAAAATTAGAAAATACCCGTTCTGCGTTGTGAAAGCATTCTGTACGGATTCCGTGTTGGCGGTGCGCCAGCCTGACTCACTGCCAAGCTGAGATACACCCACCACGATTCTCTTTTCTTCCTCCACCTGGGGATCCTCTTCAATATCCGTAAAAAGCCGGCTGCCAAACAACATAAGTAGAATAATGCTCCCCAGAAGTATTCCTATCACTGCCAGACTGTACGATCTTTTCCGAAACACACTAATCCTCCTTTTGTGCTGCACAGAAAACTGCGGGGATCACAATTTCCACGCGAGTTCCCTTTCCTTTTTCGGAGTCAATTTTCATGCCATACTCCGTTCCATAATTCATGCGAATTCTCTCATTGACATTGGCGAGTCCAAAGCCCTTCTCCGTATCCTTACAAGGCTTTACAATCTCTCCTCGAAGCTTTTCAAGCTCCGCTTTCTCCATTCCTATACCGTCATCCTCAACCGTAAGCTGCACTATATCCCCGCACAGCTTCCCGGTCACAAGAATGTTTCCTTTTGCACGTTTATATTTTATACCATGATAAAGAGAATTTTCTACCAGCGGCTGCAGCGTCAGCTTCAAAATCTGGTATCCGTAAAGTTCAGGATCGATTCGAATCTCATACTCCAAAATATCCTCATAACGCACATGCTGAATTTCCAAATAACTCTTGATATGAAGCTCTTCCTCCTGTATAGTGATATATTCCTTTCCTTTGCTTAGAACCAATCGGAAAAACTCTGACAGCGACATAACAACATGCACCGCCTTATCGGAGGCATTCCCCTCAATCAACCACACAATGGTATCCAGCGTATTATATAAAAAGTGAGGGTTGATCTGTTCCTGTAAAAGGCGCAGATCAGCCTTTCGCATTTTCCGCTCATCTTCCTTAATTTTAGACACCAATCCTTCCAAACTCTCTGTCATACTATTTACGCTGTCCGCAAGAACTGCCACTTCATCCTGCGTCGCCACACAGGCCCTGGCTGAGAAATCCCCTTCCGCCACCTGCCCCGTCACCTTGGAAAGATCCCGGATCGGTCTGATGATATCGGTTACAATCATCACGATCAAAATTGCCGCCATGGCAAGCAAAAGCACAAGCAGCACACCACAAAACAGAGTAAATGTATGAACCTTACTGTTGAGCTGGCCGGTTAGATGTTCCATACTCTTGGTCTGGTAATAGATATATGACTGAATATTATCTTGAATCAACTCCGTCAGAATATAAATGTTATTATCCAGCATCTCAATATTCGTATCGTACCCGGTATCCGTCTCAAGATTCATCCGCACATCGTCCACACGGTCCTTCAAAGTCTCAATATTGCGGAGAAGAATCTGCAGTCTGACACGGCTTTCACTGTCCGTAGTAATGCTCATAAGGTTGTCAAACTCCCCCCGCAGCTCATTGAGAAGCACATAGGGATCTTCCAGGCTGCCGTCACTGCCTACCGTATCAAAGGTAACCGCTCCTACCACCAACTTATATAAGCTCTCATCCATCTCTTCCTTAAAATTCAAGTTATAGTTGTTAGCCACCGTCATATTTCCCACAATGGCATCGTAGGCACTGCTATAGTTATGCAGAGCATAAATCAAATAGAGCACCATCACCAAAAAAGGTACTACTACCATTACCGAGAGCAGAATTAGTTTATACTTGATGGAATATTTCACTTTCGCAGGCTGCATAAGTTTGTCTCCTTTGTCTTTCATTTTACCAATTTTACAACAAAAAACAAATTAATTTATTCCCAATTTATGAATCCAGCTTATTTGCAATATTTCCAATAAAGGTGTATGATGTTTGTGTATAGCCTTTTTACAGAGGATATTACAAAAATACAAGTAAACCTGTAAATGAAAGAACAAGAAATGAATGAAAAATCGGTTTTAGCTATCGTCTACGAAAATATTTGCCGGGATACGGGAAAACAAAACGAATCTGCCAGGCTGATCGCTGTGATTCGCTTTTTAACACTCTCTCTGCTTTCTCATTCCCTGGTATGCAGTATTTTAGTTTCTGCCACAGGACACACTGGTGCACTCGTCTTTTCCGCCTTTTCCCTGGTTTTATTTCTGGGGGTTTTTGTGCTGTCCTATCACTGCAGCACCTTTACATCTTACTGCATCCTGAACGTCTGCATTTTATTTTGGACTATCATAAACGTTTACATTTTTGGATGGAATATCGGTGTACAGCATTTTCTAGTAGTACTTCTGGTCTTTGTATTTTTTTCAAAATATAAACACGAAACGGGTAAGATAGTCTACTCAGTATTTTTATTTGCACTGCGGCTGTATTTATATTATTACTGTAAGTCAAACAGTCCGTCCATCCGCATCAACGATGTATTGAATAACGCCATGCAGACCGTGAACACCTTCTTCATCTTTCTTTCCATGGGACTGGTTGCTTATCTTTTCAGTTCCTCCACACAGGAGATGGAGGGCAAGCTCATCGAATACAATAAGGAACTGCAAAAGCAGGCCAGCATAGACCCTCTGACCGGCCTCTACAACCGCAGACGTACCATGGAATATCTGGATAACCTGTTAAAAACCGCGTACTCACAGATCAGCATCTGCCTGTGTGATATTGACCACTTCAAGCGGGTCAACGACACTTACGGCCACGATGTTGGAGATATCGTGCTGAAAGCGATCTCAGACACTTTCCGTAAAAAGCTGCCTCCAGACACCTTTATTTCCCGCTGGGGCGGCGAGGAATTTCTTCTAATCTTCCCCCGCTTAAACGGCGATGAAGCGGGCGCTGCTTTGGGAATTCTTCGACAGAAAATCCGAGAGCTCTCTTTTGACGGCGGCACAGAACAGTTTACCATCTCCCTAACCTATGGATTGGTGGAATATGATTTCCACAGTGATATCACCACACTTCTTAAGGAGGCGGATGAAAAGTTGTACATCGGAAAAGAAAGCGGACGCGATCGGATAGTCTTTTGACCAAGCTGTAACAATTTACTGTCTTTATAGTTACAGCTGTCATTATTGGGGGGATTCTTTCATATAGTAATACAAATTGCTCCCCGCAGGTGTTTTCTTGAAACGATCTCTTTCATTCAAACAGTGGAGTCTGGTTCTGGCTCTGTTTGCCGCTTTCAGTTTCCTGATCTTTTTTTGGTATGACCGCACACACCAGGACGCAAAATTCTGCGCGTTTGCAGAAGCCTTTTTCTTAGATGAGGTACAGGCAAATCCTATCCATCTACACTATACCATAGACAACCCGTCTGCTTACGGCATCGATGAATCTGCCCTCACTCTTCCTGTTTATCGGGCCGGAGAAGCCGTAAACGACGTCTATGCCCTGTCATTAGCAAAAAAAAGTCTAAGCGGCATTAATCCCGATGCACTAAACGAAAAAAATAGACAACTTTATGATTTGCTTGACAGTTATTTGGCAGCTGCCGCAGGTGTCTCCTCCTATCCCTATTTTTCGGAACCGCTCTCTCCATCCTCAGGCGTTGTGTCCGAATTACCGATTCTATTTTCCGAGTACCGAATAGACGACAAAAGCGATATTGAAAATTATCTCTCCATCCTTACTCAGATACCCGCCTATTTTGACGGCCTTCTTATCTATGAGAAAGAGAAAGCGCAGGCTGGTCTTTTTATGTCTGACAAGACTGCAGATAGGGTCATCGCCCAATGTACGGCTCTTTTGGACCGGAATTCTTTGACTGACGGCAGTCACTTTCTGATTGTCACCTTCAAGGAACGGCTTCAGAGACTGGTCGAAAAGGGTCTTCTGACAGCGGAGGAGGCCTCCTCCTATGAGGCGGAGCACAGCCGTATGTTAGTCAGTATAGTCGCCCCTGCTTACGATCGGCTTGCCCAGGAACTAAATCAGCTCAAGGGAAACGGGAAGCCGCTTTGCGGCCTTGCAGGACAGGAAAACGGCCGCGAATATTACCGGGCATTACTCTGTCTGCGCACCGGTTCCTACCGGGACATTTCGGATATCAAACAGCTGCTTGCAAAGGATCTGCGATTCAATTATGAGTCGCTCTTAGCGATCCTTTCTGTCAATCCGTCCTTAAAAGATATGATCAATAAAACCCCTTCACTCCTGCCTGAGATGACCCCGGAGGAAATGCTGTCTGACCTACAGTCTGAGATCGGAGAAGAATATCCGCTTATTCCCGAAAACGTAGGCAGCGCTCCCATCCGTTCTACCATCAAATATGTGGACAAAAGTCTGGAGGCCTACAGCGCACCTGCCTTTTATATGATGCCTCCCATCGACAATATCTGCGACAATCTGATCTGCCTAAACGCAAAGGATACACAGGACGATCTCGCCCTCTATACCACACTGGCACATGAGGGCTATCCAGGTCATCTCTATCAGACTGTTTACAGCAAACGGTATCAGGAACAGCAAAATATTCTGCCTCTGGGAAATGTACTATACTATGGCGGTTTTGTAGAAGGATGGGCCATGTACGTGGAACTTGCCTCCTACGATAGAGCCCTCGATCTGGCAAAAGAAAGTCATCCGGAAGCGGCCATCTACTATCAAGCCTGCCGTCTGGAGAGACAGTTCCGGCTCGGCCTCTATTCTCTTTTGGATATTGCTATCCACTATGACAACGCCTCCCTGGAAGATGTGCAGGCTCTCTGTTACTGTCTGGGAATAAGAGACAGTGCAAATGTCGCAGTTCTTTACCAGTATATTGCAGAAGAACCCTGCAATTATCTGAAATACTATTTAGGATATTTAGAAATTCTCGAATTAAAAAGACAGGCAGCCGTCCTCTGGTCCGATCCCGGACAGATGACAGCCGCCTATGACAATATGGATTTCCTATATCGTTTTCATTCATTTCTGCTGCAAAACGGGCCCGCTGACTTCAGGACACTGGCGCGAAGACTTGCCGCCGAGTAATGTTGATTCCTTCAGCCAGAGCAGTAAAATGTACTTATCGTGTTTTTTGCTGCTCCGGCTGAACTGCTGATCTGAAAAATCGTGTCAGTTTGGACAGCGCGTTCTCCAGCGCTCTCTGTTCTTCCTCTGTAAGCTCTTTTAAAATCGCGTCGATCATCTCCTCATGAAATCTGCGATGATGCAGGTAAGCTTTTTCCCCCTTTTCAGAGAGGGAGATCAACACCACCCGCCGGTCCTCCTCACTGCGGGTTCTGTCCACATAACCTTTTTTTACCAAGCTGTTGACAGCAATGGTTAACGTTCCCGTTGTGACCTCCAGCTCCTTTGCCACGCTGGTCATATTCTTGGCGTTATCCGGACCGATGGCTTCTATCACATGCATATCATTGGCTGTCACATCGCGGTACTCCTCTGTCCGAATCGCACGCTCCTCCAGCGTGTTGACATCTCTAAACAGCCTAACCAACACTTCATTCAAGGTATTGTTTATATCCATTATCCTTCCTCTTTATCTGATATATTCTACACAGTTTACCAAAATATACTTTGAAAGTCAAATATTTCACATCTCCCGAAAGTACCAATTATAAACTTTTAGTTTATATTTTCTTTCGTTTTTCTTTCGAATTTTGACACATCCCATTCACAAATACCGGTTATAGTAAGAGTGTAGTTAAGACAGAGCTGGATACAGCATCCAGCCCGCAGGAATTTCTACTTAGATTCTTTAGCGGAAGTTACGCTACACTTATAATGGAGCTGCCGGTGCTGCTTCGGTGCCGATCGGCTTCGCCTAAACATAACAGTACGTCCTTATCAGACGTCTGTTGACATATATTTGAACCAACATTTCTATCCTTCTCACACACGGAAAACGGCGCTTGTATAAAGCGCCGTTTTTCATTTATCACAAGCAAATGCTTCCTTTACCCTATCATCTTCCCTGCCAGAACAATACTCGCCACAATTCCAGCCAGGGTGGCAAGAAGCGCACCCTTCAACGTGTAACGTGTCTTTGTGACTTTCGCTGCCAGAAAATAGACGCTCATGGTATAAAAAATTGTCTCCGTACAACTCATCATAATTGAGGTTGTAAGGCCTATCAAAGAATCGGGCCCGTGATTTTTAAATATATCCAGCACAAGTCCTGTGGCTGCAGAAGAGGAGAACATTTTCACAAGCATGAGCGGTACCAATTCCGAAGAAAACCCCAATCTGCCCGCCAGACCCGCAAACAGCCCGCCGACAAACTCCAGAAATCCCGAGGCTCGCAAAACGCCAACCGCTACCATAAGGCCGATCAGTGTTGGCATAATTTGTATCACTGTGTAGAATCCATCTTTCGCACCTTTAATGAAATCTTCGTACACATTACAACGGTTTGAAATACCATAAGCCACAATATAAAAAATAATGACAGGAATAATAATGTTTGAGATATTCGATAAAACAGATGCCATTTAGTAAGCTCACGAATCGGTTTTATAAAAATCTATGCGGAAGATATCCGATTTATCCCTGTATGAAATAAAAACGTTGATTAATCGCAAAATTACTGTTACCATATCCGTAAGATGACAATAATTTGATATCAAATCAAATGACTAACTGGAAAATCGGAGCAATGCCATGCCACAATCTAACTTAACAATCCTGGCCGTACTGATCGGTATAATCGCCTTTATGGCTATCCTTATCGTGCTCATCGACTTTTTCCTGCGCCGCAGACGGGACCGGCGCATCAACAAAATGGATGAACTGAATGGGCATGATTTTGAATTTTTCTGCGCTGATCTTTTGCGCGGACAAGGCTTTATCGATGTGGAAGTAACCCGCGGGAGCGGAGATTTTGGCGTAGATATTCTGGCTGAAAAGGACGGCGTGACCTATGCGATACAGTGTAAACGCTACCACGCGCCCGTGGGTGTAGAGGCAGTTCTTCGCACCTATGGCGGACAGGCATATTATGAACGGATGGTAGGAGTCGTCATGACCAACCAGTACTTCACTTCACCGGCTGTGGAAGCCGCAAAAAAGCTGCGGATTCTTCTCTGGGACAGGGGATATATGGACGCGATGATAGAGGAAAAGGGAATGGTAGAATAGCAAACAGGAACCATTTTCCCTACCTCATTTCCCAGCGCTGCCGGGGTGCTGTCCAGCTGGGACACCACCCCGAACTTCCTATTTCGCATCGCCGGCCGCGAGCCGTCCCTAATACTTCAGGTCCTTTCTTATGATTTCGAACTTATAAGCCACACTGCCGCCATAGCCAGGAGCAAGACCCTTGACCGTCACGCTTCCCTTGTTCTTGCCGGATGCGGTGTTGGTTCCATATACAAGCGTATAATCTTCCCCTTCCTTAAGCGGGATGCCGTCATCCGTCGCCACGCTCACTTTCGGCCTGACCTGTCCGCCGGTGTAGACTGCCGCGTTCTTATCAATCTCCACTGTCAAGCTGTTCTTCGTCAGCTTTTCCAGATAAATCTCTAAAGGTACTCTGATGGGCTCCTGCAGGCTGTACGCGGACCCCTCCTTCGCGGTAATGACTGCCACCGCCCTGCCTTCCGCCGGCGGCACGGCCAGCTGATTGTTGATCAAATTCTGCATATACTTCGTGCAGTCCGCCTGTGTGTTCTTCTCGTAAGTAATCTCATAGTCCGTGCCCGCTTTCAGCGTCACCTTTCCCTCTCTGACTTTGATGGCTGGCTGATACACATAAGTATCCGGCTTTTTGCTGTCATATGCTGCCTGCGCACACTCGATCGTGATATTCTCCCCGGCCAGGTCAGCCTGCACGATGGTAAACGGCACATCGAAGGAGCCGCTGTAATTCCCTTTCCCCTTCACTGTGACTGTGGGCGCATCCGCCGAACCTGCCCCAGCCACCGCCTTGTTGTTCTTATAGGTGAGGGTGTAATCTTTTCCATAACGCAGTCTGCTTCCTTTTTCGTCCGTCAGGATAATCTCCTCCACCGGTTTCACGCCGGCCTTGGAATAAGGCAGTCTGATGGCATTCATCGACTCCGCCCGCTTCACCTTGTTTGTGTCCGCGATATTCGCCGCACCGATCTGGAAGGTCTTCTTTACCGTCCCGCTGTAGCCTGCCTCCGGCTTCCCAAGAAAGCTTATGGTTGCAGTGCCTTTATTGATATTCTTACTGTAGCTCACGGTGTAATCGACGCCGTATTCCAGCTTCCTATTGCCCTCTTTCCATTTGAGAATGGCATTTTTGTTCTGCACCACCGCTCTGCCCGTGTATGGCATATTGTCCTGCAGTCCCTCCACGGTGACTGTCCCATTGGAAAAGGCCTTACCCTTGATGTTGAAGTTCGCCGTCTTTTTGCCGACGTATCCCCCTTTGCCTGTGACGATTACCTCCGCCTTGCCGGCGCCGGTATTGTTGCGGTAGCTCACACTGTAATCCACATTCGGCTTCAGCACCGTCTTTCCACAGGTCACCACAAATTCATCGTCCGCAGGTTTTTGTTTCGCCGCCGCTTTCAGTTTGACCGCAGAACCGGTGTAGGCGATATTTTTCAGATCTTTCCCGAGGGTGATCTTCACGTTCTTCATCAGGTGGTCCTTATCCGCCACATAAACGTTCCTGCTGATGCTGCCTGTATAATTACCTTTGCCCGTCACCGTCAATACAAATTCCCCGGTATAGCCCGCAGGAACCTGCGCACCGTCAAGAGAACCAAACACCAGTTTTCCGGAAGCGTCGCGGGCTATCATCGGCTCCAGTTTCAGCGTATAATCCGTGTCCTTCTTCATGCTCTTACCCAATTTGATCGACCCAAAAGGATTCTGCGCTTTCGTCCCTTTCACAAGATGGTCATTCACCTTGAGCGTCACGCCCGCCGCAGGCGTGTAACTGTCCCCGATGGATGCTGGCAGGATATTGAAGTTGATCTTCACAGTCTCTTTGTAATTGCCTTTGCCTGTGATCGCCACATACGGGAGAGTCTCGTTAAATGTGTCGCCCTTTCTCACGCCGCCCGCATTGGCGTTTGTATTGTTAACATATTTGATGGTGTAATCCCTTCCCGCCTTTAACAGCGTATCTTCATCATACACGCTGACCGCGGGTTTCTGTGCCTTGCCGTTATAAATCAAGTCCGTGATTTCCTGTACGGCAAACTCGTTATCGCCATTTACGCTTACGCCAAACCACTTCGCGTAGAGCGTTAAGTCAGACTGCACGGTATCGTTCTCAAAATCCCAGACTAACGTGCACGCGCTGTCTTTGTACCAGCCGCCAAAACGGTATCCCTCCGCCGTCGGTTCCTTTGGACTGTCGATCGTACTGCCGCAGGAAATGCCCGTATAAGCTGCCGGCGCTTTGCCGTGTCCCTGCACATCGAACACCACCTTACAGGTACCTCGCTCACTGACCACTCGCAGCACGCCGTTCTCATACGTAATTGTGTAATTGTTTCCCGCATCGGCTCCCGACGGTATGACGGCATACTCGCCCTCCGTCTCCGTACCCGCAATCTCACAGGAAAGAGTCGGCTCTTTCAACAGTTCATCCTTGCCGTATAGTCCGTCCATTTCATATTCGTACTGTTCCGGTATGCTGTCGCCAACTAAAAGCACCAGATTCCCGGCCCGGATCACTAACGGCGCGGGATCGATCCTAAAGTTCTCCGACACTTC
>DLAA01000032.1:0-1156 GCA_002493835.1 Lachnospiraceae bacterium UBA7060
AACTTATTCCCCATATAGACGTTCTGCGCCGCATCCTCCCTGGCGTATCCGGCTATCTGCTCCCGGAGGGAATCGGACAGCTTCCATTCCTTTTTGGCGGATGCTTTGGGGATGTCCGCATGATGGCTTTTTGCTATTCCTGTTATATCCATTTTTCAATCACCTCTCTCTGTTTTGCCGGAAATCCGGGGAAGCCTATCCTGCCCTCTGTGATTTATTGGCAATATCCCTAAAGTTGTATAATGTATACTCAAATAAGCAAAATTCGGCTTCAAAGCCTGTGTTTATGCGGAAATTGTTTTGAGTATATATTATAATATGCACTCAAAACCTGAATCTATTGTAAATACTGGGGTTCAGGCATAAAATAGGCTATTTTGAGTACATATTATACGACTTTTAGGGCAATATACGGCTGTGGGGAAATTCCTATGATAACAGCCACAACCCCATCCTTGCAAAATATATGCTACATTTCCTAACTTTGAGTAGTTCTCTCTCTAAAACTGCCGCCCAAATACTCACCATCATCTGTACGGTATATTCCTATTGCCTCGCAGTTTTCTATTTTTCCAACTTTATGATGTTCAAACCCATTCGGGTAATATATCTTAACGATATATACACTTGTATCCTCATCCAAACTGTTATCAATATCTGATACCCAATTCAAATCTGTAAACTCTTTATATGTCATATCTCCCGCAAATTCAATTATTCCGCCCTGCTCATTAATTTCATTTACGTTTATTATGTCTTGCCGGACAGTTATTTGGCTATCCTGTTCTGTTTCCACGGTTTCAGTAACATCCTCTAAACTTTCTTCCTTTTCTTGTATATCAGAATAGCCCTGCTCAACATCCTTCTGATAATCCGCTTCTTCCGGCTGTGACGGCTCATCAACTTCTGATTGAAAGTCCTGCACTGGCTCCTGTGTATCACCTGACGCTGACACAACATTGATTTCCTCTGATGCCATGCTTTCTTCCACAGCAAACTGTGAAATTTTGTCCTCTGCTTTTTCCGCATTATTCGATGTACCACATCCTGCTAATGTCAACACACACATCATTGTTAAGAAGAACCCTGCCTCTTTTTTCATCAACATTTCCTCCATTTTGATATAATCTCCTGCTCCCCGATTCCCCAATCTGCC
>DLAA01000032.1:1458-9599 GCA_002493835.1 Lachnospiraceae bacterium UBA7060
CCGATTCCCCAATCTGCCGGAACGACGAGGATGCCTTCCCTGTCGGATACCTTATGCTTTCCTATCAAAAGACGGCTTTTCCTCCAGATAATCCGGCAGTGCTTCCAGTTCCTCCCCTTTGCCGTTCTTTAGGGAGCGGTACTCATTAAAGTAGATTCCGTAAAATTCCCTTTCCTTTTCCCGTTCAGCCGGAGTCCTCTCGCAAGCCCACCCGTATCCCGAACCGAGATACGTCAATACTTTTGTGCCCTGGCAGTAAATGTCCGCGCCATATCCCCCGCTTGTCAGGATCGGACAGATAAGCGTTCCACCCCCTGCCAGCGCAAACTTCTTTTCGGCAAGGCCATCCGTCCTCCCATCTGCCGCCTCTAAGAAGTCAAGCAGCGTCAGCTCCCCGCTCCCGTGGCATTTCAGATTGCCGCCCTGCCCCTTCAGCGCATTTTCAGCCTGCCGGTACAGCGCCTTCCTGTCGGGCGATACGTCAGACATATACTCTGCACACAGCTCCGTCCTCCGCCTATGGATATATTCCAGTTCTGCCTTGCTTGCAGTATTCGCCGCCTTCCGTGCCAGCTCCTTAATTTCGTCAGTAAACTCAGCCTTTGATTTACTGCTTTTCCCGGAACTTGGAATGATAGACCAGTCGGGCCCCCTGCCGCTCAATGGCATACTGTGTTTCGTATTTACAGAATTTACTGCACTTAAAGCCGAAATTCCCATGAGTCCACCTCACAATTCATTTTCCTATCCGCATCTCATCTATCGGTCAGAGCCGCATCCGCTCCCTTGCAATAAATTCGGACAGTTCACCCTCCCTACTCCCCGATTCCCCAATCTGCCGGAACGCCGGGGATGCCTGCCCTGCCTTGTCAGGCTGTGGCCTTATTGCGGATATGCTACCGTTGGCTTATAAAACTTTCCTGAACTGATATCTATACATATCGGAGTACATATTGCCGGAGGACTGTGGTGTAAACCGGCCATCCAATGCGCCCATATCAACCGCAAAACCGCTGTCCGCCACGGAAAACGCCCCATCCTTGAACTGGAACTGTGAAGTGAAATCGGGAATCCCCAAGTCGCCGCTTATCCTGATCTTCCCTATGATATCCACCAGCGCATCCTTCATCCGTTCTATCTTGGCATTGTCCTTCGTCTTGTTGATCAGATCAGCAGCCTTGTCCGGCAACCCTCCGATCTTCCCGTCTGGCGTCAGATAAAGACTTTCTAAGGAAATATCCTCCCCCGTAACACCTTTCAGGTAGCGCCGGACTTCCTGCACATCCATGGCATACCGGTATGTGCCACCGGACAGGTCTCCCACGCTGTCCGCAATCCCTATGTAATACTGGTACATCCGGTCACCGTACTTTTCATCTATCAGCTTCTGCACCTGTTCCCGGACGGCTCTGTCCTCTATCCCGTCCACGGACACATCTCCATTGCTCCCGATCCTTACACGCATACCCTCGATATCGTCACGGGAAATGCCCATCCCCTCCAAATCCTTAACGAAATCATCTGAAAAGCTGCTTTTCAGCTCCGCTTTATTCTGCGCTTTTTCCATGTCTTTCAGATTGGCAAAAATCTTCACATACTCCAGTTCCGCATCGTTTAAGCCCTTTCCCTCCGCCATGTCCTGCAGCAGTTCATCCACGGTGCGCCCACCCTTATACTTCTTTTCTTCCGGCAGGCTGTCAAACTGCTTCTGGTGGAGCCGCTCCAGCTCTTTTAAGTAATTCTGCTCCGTCTCCCGCAGGACTGCATTATACTGGTCAAGATATTCCCGCCAGTTTTCATCCTTCCGGCTGTATGCGTTGTGGAGATTCCCATATGCTTCCCTGACGGCATCCGTCTTTTCATGCTCCTTATTTTCGGAAACATGGAAACTGATCTTGTAATAATCATCCGGGGAAACCTCCTCCCCGTTTCCATTTTCTACCTTGAGGCAATATTTATTGGTATTGATATCCCAATTAGGGACGGTCAGCTTCTTCCGCCCCTCTCCGTCCCACTCTGCCTTCCCCACCTGATTGCCGTACTCATCATACAGGGTAAGGTCGTAATCACAGCCCTCCGGCATATCAATGTAAGCTTCAACACCAAAGTAATTCCGCTGAGTGCTCATAAATGGGATGGAAAAGTTATAGAAATCCACATCCTTATCATCGCTGAGATTCCCTTTCAGGCTGCTGGTCTCGTCCTTGATCAGAAAATTCAAGTCCAGGAATGCGCTGCCTTTGTCCTGATCGGAAACCTCATAAGTGGTATGCTGCCTGCGGTATGTATTATTGCTGCTGAGTGTGCAGGTGTCCTCCCGCAGCTCCATGTTCCTGCGCATCTTCCCGTCAAAAAACGCCTCCGTCTCTTTTCCCGTCATGAAGTATACCGGCTTATTTCTGAAAGCCGATCCATATGCGGAACCTGCATCATTTACTGAATTAACTCCCATTTCAAATCCTCCATTGTTTTCAATATTACGGCTCACTGTCCGCACTGCTCCCCGATTTCCCAATCTGCCGAAATGCCGGGGATGCCTGCCCTGCCTTGTCGGACTGCGGCTTATGGGCAATTTACGTCCTATAACCGTTCCAGCTTCTCCAAAAACGCCCTGTAAAATTCTCCTTCTTTGATGCGGGCCTGCTGAACCTCTATGCTCCTGGGCGTATATACCCTTGGATGTTCCAAATCGTACAGCGCCTCTTTCGTTGCCTGGATTGCAGATTCCACCGTGCTTCCAAGGATGTCAAAATTCTCCGTCTCGCCCTTAAGCTGTTTATTAAGCCGCTGCACCATCATCTGCGATATATGGCTCATCATTCCGTTGCCCCGGATTCCCATGCCATTTGCATTTACTTCTTTCGCCGCATCCATCCACGCATCCTTCACTTCCTGCGGGGCATTCGGGCCAACCATATCAAAGGCTTTTTCGCCATAATCTGTTTTTTTTTCCTGTTCTATCCTTTCCGCCACCGTTTCCATAAATCCCACTGTACCGGATTCCGTACTTTTTTCTGACTTTCTTGCCGTGTATCCTGTCACCGCGTAGCACGCTGTTCCTATTCCGTTAATGCCCATTTTCTCCAAACCTCCAATTATTTTTAGTGTTGCAGCCCCTCTATCGTTCAGAACCGCATCCGCTCCCTCGTAATAAGTCCGAACGGTTTATTACCTCATAATTACATTTTTCCTATGTTCCCCGGTCAAATTCCATACCGACCTTCACCTCCTCTCCCTGATTCCCCGATCAGCCGGAACACCGGGGATGCCTGCCCTTTAGCTTATTGGGGATATGTAGCCGTGGGGCAGGCCATTTTCAATTATGATTTGCCTTTACAGAAAGTAAGGATGTCATTAATCCACTTCCCATACCGCAGATACCCGTCCCAATTCCCAAGTGTTTTCATATCATCCATAAGTGCATATGCCGCTGAGAGATAATTGGCTTTCTCATGATAAGAAGCTGTTCCCGCCTTATCTTTCATGATAGCCATACTGAGGAAATTGCTGTCTGATGTATTCCCGGTATGTGCATTTAACGCAAGCATCTCCGTGTAAGAGCAGCTATTAGGGTTCACCTTGCTTACATCCACTGTCTGCTCGTATTCATTTCCGTTTTTATCCATGCCTTTTACAATATAAAGCGGATTTTCCTCTGAATAATCATCCGCCCTGTATACATTTGCACTTTCCCCTGTCTTCGCATCATAGATAGAAAATAATGCGTCCGGGGTGATATGTACTACATTTCCTGTTGCTTTCACATTAGCACCGAAATCGCCCTTCGCATTATTTTCTGCTTTCCTAGCTCCCTGCCATGCTGGATATCCTGTTGCCCCTATTCCATTTACGCTCATTTTTCAAATCCTCCATTTTGTCAATTATTTTAATGGCAGCCCCTCAGTCGTTCAGAGCCGCCCCTGCTCTCTCATGATAAGTCCGAGCAGTTCATCCCATCATGCAGACACACCGCCTAGCTTCCCCTATCAAACTTTATGACAAACACCCCCCTTTCGCTGTCATCCGCTAATAATACATTTCTCTTATCACCTACAGCCGCCCCTGCACCCTCGCAGTCCGTAGAGGCAAAGGTTTATGCGCCTCTGCGGAATAGGGTGTAAAGATTATACCTGTATATCCAGTGTGCTGCCCGAAGACGGTTTTTTTACAAATGTATTCCCGCTTTTAACAAGCTGGCTTTCCACGGATTCCCTTGTAACGCTGTCCAGTATGCCCGGATCAAACGGCTGTCCCGGCTCCCACTTCGGATTTGCCGCCTTGACCGCCGCATACATCGCAGAACGGTATTTGCCCTCATACTGCTGCAGCGTCCACGTCCCTTTCGCACGATCCTCCTTCTTTACGCTTAACTGGTATTCTCTGAAAATCTGCGACCTTTTCGTGGTATCTCCATTGGAAATCCCGTTCTCCTGAATAAATTCCCTCTTTACGTTATCGAACATCTTCTGCCGCATCTCGTCAGACACGGGTATCAGTTGCTGCCATGTGGAGCGGTCTACAGAACCGTCCCTGCCGTGATGCATACCAGGAACAATAATTCCTCCGGGGCCGATATAGTCTCCGTCAGAATTGTAATTGCGCATCATATTTTTCATATGTGCTTCACGGCCGCCTAACATCTCATACATCATTTTCTGTTCCGGCGTCATCATGGCTTCTTCTGCCATAACATCAGCTAAAACAGCTTCTTCCGCGGCCTTATACCCTTTGTTTCCAGTGTTCATGCCCGTATAACTGGCATTACTTGTTCCAAATCCACTAATGTTCATTGCCATAAATATCATCCTCCTTGACTTAATATTTTTGTGCCAATCCTGGCCCGCATACAATTTGCCGTTTCATAAAATCCATCGGCAGATACGCCCGCATTTCAAACTGCGATCCTTTACGGAAAAGATCAGTTTCCCACATTTATGAAACCCTGTTCAGTCTTTATATATTTTATCGGCAAAAACCTATATATTTTTATAGTTTTTTGCATTATTAAGTCTATTTGCGTTTTTAGGTCATTATTAGTTTGTCTATTTGCACCTACAATGCAATAGAGGTGATAGCAATGATAGACTATAAAACAATTGGCGGTAAAATCAGGAAATTTAGAATAGCACGCAATCTATCCCAAGAAAAACTGGCTGAACTATGTGATGTCGGCACAACCCACATCTCCCATATCGAAACGGGTAACTGCATTCCCAGCTTAAAGGTATTTATCGCTATCCTAAATGCTTTATCCTGCTCCGCTGACCAGCTTTTATGTGACGAACTGGATAATGCGGAACTGACTTACAAGGCTGAAATCTGCAATCTCTTAGAGGACTGTTCCAGCCATGAACTAATGATAATCACAAATACGATACAAGCCTTAAAAACATCCCTGCGTAAGAAGGAGTTTCCATAGGATAATGTACTGATAGCAAGCCGCCGCATACGGAATAAAACCATAGCGGCGGTTAGCTTTTGTAAATTCTGTTATCCTAAAGATTTCAGGTTCCTGCGGTATTCCGCCATCTCATCCTCGCTTACCGTATCGCAGACGTGCTGCAATTCACTGACCACAAAATCCCTCTCCTTCGGCAGATAGGCGGTGACCGGGTAAAAATTTGAACTGGAATTGGCAAACAGGTGCGTCCTTATCTGCAAATTTTTGATGAACACCTGCAGTTCCTCCAGGCGCTCCTTCTCCCCGGCAGGGGTAAATTTCCCCTCCTGCTCCATGCGGTACAGTTCCGTATCCGGGAACAGCGTGAGGGAATCCACGGAAATAAAATATGGATTGAGCTGGCTGAACAGCTCTGCACTGTTCACCGCATTCCAGTATCCCCTGCCCTTCCCCGCAAGCCCGGTCATGTAGACGAAATAATATTCTATCCCCGCCTCATCCAGCTTCCGGCACTGTTCCAGTATGTCAGCCGCCGTATACCCTTTGCCCGCCAGTTCAAGCGTGCCATCGTCACCGCTCTCCGTCCCGATGGTCAGCCCGTTTATCCCCATCGCCCGGAGCTTCTTAAGCTGCCACACTTCCTTGTCCCTGATATCCCGGATGCTGGCAAACATGGCCATCGTCTGGCATTTGATAAGGTAATCCCGCACCGTAAGCGCACGGAGTTTCAGGTTCTCGTAGCTCATGGCGAATGGGTTCGCCCCTGTCCAGAAGATGCGCCGTGCATAGGGCTGGTAGCTTTTGATCTCCGCCAGATCTTCCTCGAACTCCTCCATCGGTGACATACGGAAACACTCATCTTTGTATAGGCTGCAAAAACGGCATTTTTTATAGGTACAGCCGGAAGCCGCCTGTATGATGACGGAATGCGCCTCATAAGGCGGCCTCCACGTCCTTCCTGTAAAGTGCATAAACTCATCTCCTCAATTCATATCCCGTATCAGGCTTTTCAATTCTTCCATATCAATTTCGTATATCCCTTGATATGTTTTCTCCACATATCCCCTGTTGCCCTTCAAGTAATAGTAGATAGTTTCGATGGCCTTATCCCCATCTGAAATACTAAATTCCCCATAGTAATCCGAAGCAGGATGTTCTTGTACCGAGAGTTCATCTGTTGCCTGCGCAGATGAAATGACAGACACGAATCGCCCAATCCATTCCCTATCCGAACAGGAACATGAAAAGCCGTCTATGGTTGTAACCTCAACGTCAGTTATTTGCCCGGCATCCGGCAGTTCAAGCGGGGGAACGGCAGGCTTCTCCCCGCACCCCGTAATAAGCATGGCAATAACAGCAAAACAGATCAGCAGTCTCCTTTTTCCCATAATGCACCTCCTACAGATGGCGGACGCTCTTACGGTAACGCCGCAGTTCGTCCTCGCCCACGTTCTTTATCACGTCATCAAGGAAAGCCAGCAGTTTCCCCTTATCTCCCGGCAAAACGCCGTGCATCTGGAACGCATTGGAAGCGCCCAGCGCGGCAAATTCCGTGGGGATTTCCAGCCCTTCCACCAATGCCCGGACTTCCCTGTACTTTTCTGTCTCAGTTTCCTCTTTCCAGTTCCCCTGCCGGATTTCCCCGTACAGCCTTGAATCCGGGTAGATGGTCAGCATATTTGCGCCAATCAGGGCAGGATGGAGCTGATTGCATACAGCGGCGGTAATCCTTGCCCCGTCCTCCCCGCGCCCTTCGCCGGATATGCCCACCAGATAAAAAAAGCTGTAGCGGATGCCTGCCCTGTCCAGCCTGCCGCACTGCTCCAGAATGTCAGCCGAAAGATACCCTTTATCCATGAACCGCAGTGCCTCGTCATCCGCCGTTTCAATCCCGATTGTCAGCCCGTCATAACCGGCTCCGCGCAGAGCCGCCAGCTCCTCGTCCGTTTTCAGCGTGACATCCGTCACCCTGGCAAAGCTGCCGATGGTCTCCACCTCCGGGAAATATCTGTGTACCAGCCCCGCAATCTCCATCAGCCTGTCATATTTCAGCACGAAAGGGTTCGCCCCGGTCAGGAATGTCCGGGTTACCTTCCTCCCGAAAAAAGAGCGGTACATCTTCTGTGCCTCTTTCAAGTCCGCCTCTATATCCTCCATCGGTGACATCCTGAACTGGAAAGGCAGGTCTGCGTAAAGCGTACAGAACTTGCATCTGTGGTGCGTACAGCCTGCGGTAACTTCCAGCAGCAGGGAAGATGCCTCATAGGGCGGCCTCCATATAGTTCCTGTATAGTGCATCATTCATTCCTCCTCGCGTCTTTCCTCTTTTGCACTAAATTACCTCTAAAATTCCATGGAATCAAGTACTGTCTTTTTTAGTCGGTAGTTCACTTTTTCGTACTATCTGTCAAAAATAACCGTATCTTGATTTTTTCCCACTGCCGGGATATACTCATGTGGAAAGAGGTGGAATGAAATGGCTGAAAACAAATTCAACAACGAGGAAACCATTGCCCGCTGCGTCCCTATGGGCAGGCTCCAGTCCGTNNACAGAATTTACATCTGTGGTGCGTACAGCCTGCAGTAACTTCCAGGAGAAGGGAAGACGCTTCATAGGGCGGCCTCCATATCGTTCCTGTATAGTGCATCTTTCATTCCTCCTTGTGTCTTTCCTCTTTTGCACTAAATTACCTCTAAAACTCCATGAAATCAAGTACTGTCTTTTTTTGTCGATAGTCCA
>DLAA01000133.1 GCA_002493835.1 Lachnospiraceae bacterium UBA7060
GATGATTGGGAAGAAAATGAAACCTTCTTCTAGTTCCTTTCTTTCCTCCTCCTTTGTTCTATCTGTGTTGTAACACATTTATTAGCACTCGTCAAGTATGAGTGCTAATAAATGTGTGAAATGTTTGTGAACTCAGTCTGATCTTAAAACCACATTGTTTTTTTGTCTCTAAATCGTGGAATACTGCCGTCCTGGTAAGGATCATAATGGTTACAGCCAAACCGCCCAATTTTCTCATATCTATTTTGTTCCAGTAAACTGCTCACTTATTTCTTGCGATTATTTTTCCACGCTTTGTAAATGGCATTACCTACCGGAAGCAAAATACAGATGAAAACAAACCATTGTGGAAAGTGCATCCTATCTCCCCCTTCTTATATCAGATTAACACTGCTGCAATGATGCAAATAACAGTGATACACAGTGCGATCAAAATTCTCAACAGTGAAAAACTATATAGCTTATCCGGTTGTTCAACATCATAACGTATTGTAACCGAACTACCGATTTCTGCCGTCATAGGAACCTGTACACGATTTTTGGAAGTAAAGTTTCTTCCATCTACCTTATAGCTAACTTTCGCCCATTTTGAATTGCGCGCTTTCGCTATCTCTGGATTTGGTGATGTAATAGAGATAATCGTTCCTACCGTCTGAACCGTCTTATTACGCTTTATTAAAAAACAGATACCATTAAAAATGGCGAACACAAGGGAAACCACTGCTATAAGATAAAGAAAAATAATATCGCCAGTCAATTGATTTTACCTCCAGTCTTATTCCAAATCTGTTTTCTTATAAAATTCCACAGATACACAGGCCGATGCAATCAGTATCATAAGGCCGATCAGGATAATTCCGCCATATAGGAGCGCAGGAGGCAATGCGTTGAGAAAATCCAGATTTATACCGTCCTCCATTTTAAGCAGTTGTGGAAAAACAAAGGGAGAGGCCATAATGATAACCACAAAGGCAAATTTTGTTTTTTCATATCCCAATTTGTACTGTACAGGAAGATAAACCCCAAGAAAGACTGCCAGCACAAGAAACATGAGTATCGGCATCTCAAAATGAAAACCTCCCAATTCCGCAAAGATAAAAGTTTCTATCCAGAAAATCACACAGCAAACAGCATAATTTACCAGACAAAAAACATATTTGGATAAAACAAGCAACTTGCGGGGATATGGTGTAGTGCATAGCATGGTGGATGCTCTCGGGTATTGGTATTCTTTCAGGGAAACATACTGCAAAAGCATAAAAATAGCAAAGATAGCAGACAAAACAAAGCTCATAGGCCCAGCGTATTCAGGAACACGCCATACCATAAAAGGTGGTATGATAACACAAACCACAAACATGAGCAAAACATACTTTTTCACGATTAGGAAGTCCCTTTTAACCAAATGGATTAACATCATTTTTCCCTCCTTCGATGCTGCCTAACATAATGTCCTCAATCGTAGGACGTTCTATAATTATGTCTGGAATACGTTTCTGTACTTCCGAAATTTGTTTCGTAATTCCTGTGAAACCAAATGTTGTTTCAGAAGTGCTTACAAAGAGTTTGCGGGTATCTGTATTAAGACTCCGCATATCCCCTTTCACAATGCGGTAACTATCCAGCAGAGAATCTTTTTCCTCCTGAAATACGATGCGTCCATTGTCAATCATGATAAGCATATCTGCAATCTTATCCAAATCAGATGTAATATGAGTAGAAAAAAATACGCCTTTACCACCATTGTCCATATAGTCAGTTAGTATCTTTAAAAGCTGGCTGCGAATCAGGGGATCGAGGCCGCTGGTCGGTTCGTCCATTATCAGCAGTTCTGCTTTGTGCGAAAGGGCTAATGCCAAAGCATATTTCATTTTCATACCTTTGGAAAGGGTGTTAATTTTTTGCTTTGGATTTAGAGAAAATTGCTCCAAATAGTATTTGAAATCCTGTTCACACCACGATGTATAAGCTGGAGCAATCACATTTTTCATTTCATTCAGGCTCAATTCATCATAAAAACACCCATCATCTAAAACAATGCCGATGCGGTCCTTGATTTGCTGCTCCTGCTTTTCTATATCCATACCAAAAAACTGAATGTGGCCGGATTCTCGACTTGTAAGTCCTAATATTGTGCGCAGTGTTGTTGTCTTTCCTGCACCATTAATGCCAATCAATCCCGTAATGCACCCTTCTGGAATGGAAAATGTGACATCCCTTAAAGAAAAATCACCATACGATTTATTCAAACCTGAAACATTCAAAACCAAATCCATTTCAATCCTCCTCGTATAAAATGTCCATCATAGCATTTAGTTCCTCTTTGCTAATATTAAGCGATTTTGCGGTCTGTATCATATCCTGCATTTTCTGTTCCACAAGGCGGCGTTTGGAATCCCGTAACAAATCGATATTGCTTGTTGACACAAAGGTACCTTTGCCCACCTGACTTGTGACAAATCCTTCTTGTTCCAGTTCTTCATAAACCCGCCGTATCGTCAACACGCTAACCTTCAAGTCGTTGGCAAAAGCGCGAATAGATGGAAGCGAATCGCCCTCAACCAATTCTTCTTTCAGAATCGCATCTTTGATTTGGTCTTTAATTTGCTGATAAAGTGGACTATCGGAAGTGTTTGATATCAGTATCTTCACAAGATTATATTCCTCTCCTTTTTATTGTGCTGTTTATATATACACACTATATACTATAAGCACAAATTTGTCAATAGAATTTAAAGTGCCGACAGCAGCAGTAAACGCCTATTGCCATCGGCACACTTATTTTTCACACTACAAATCTGTCCCCGTTTTCAACCACCGTTTTATCAGAACACCCAAAATCAGCCTGGACACCATCACTTCTTTTATCGTTCCGTAAATCTATCCTCAATCAATACATCCTCTGATTTCCTCCAGAGAAGAAATCCTGTTTTCCTTCATGTATTTCCTGATCCCATCTATGATTTCCACTGTCGCATATGGATTATGGAAATTTGCGGTCCCGACAGCAACCGCCTGTGCGCCTGCCATAATAAATTGAAGGGCATCTTCAAATGTCGAAATACCGCCCATTCCAATAACCGGCACATCAACGCTATGGCAGACCTCATAAACCATCCGCAGGGCCACCGGCATAATACCCGGGCCGGAATAACCGCCTATCTTACTGGCAAGGATAGGCCTGCGCTTATGAATATCTATCTTCATCCCTCTTAGGGTGTTAATTAAGGAAAGGGCATCAGCCCCGCCAGAAACAGCAGCTCTGGCAACTTCCGTTATATCAGTGACTTCCGGCGATAATTTTACGATCAAAGGTTGTTTTACATAATGTCGCACAGCCTTCACCACTCTTTCTACAACATGAGGATCTGTCCCAAAACTCAAACCGCCTTCCTCCACATTCGGACAGGAGATATTGAGTTCCAACATATCAATGTCACAACCTGCAAACCTTTCTGCCACTGCACAATACTGTGATAAGGTATGCCCACAGATATTGACAATAATCTTTGTATCATACTGCCTGAGAAACGGAATATCATTTTCTATAAAATGCTTTGCTCCTGCATTCTGCAGGCCAATAGAATTTAAAAGACCGCTTTGTGTTTCTGCAAGCCTGGGAACAGGATTCCCTTTCCACGCTTCCTCAGAAACTCCTTTTACTGTGATCGCCCCTAAACGGTTTAAGTCGATCCATTCCCCATATTCACGGCCGGAACCAAATGTACCGGATGCTGTTGTCACCGGATTTTTCCATGTCACGCCTGCGATGGCTATTTCCATTCTGCTATCCATTCCAGACTACCTCCTCCCCTGAAAAAACAGGGCCGTCTTTGCATACCCTGAGGTATCTCCAGTCCTGCTCTCCGGGCTTTTGTATTTTCACTCCACATCCAAGACAGGCACCAAGGCCGCAGGCCATCCGTTCCTCTAAGGATACCTGAATGGGGACGTTATGCCCTTTTGCCCACATCGAAACAGATTGCAGCATCTGGCGCGGTCCACAGGCAAATATCATTCCCGCCGGAAGAGTAAGATTCTCCAGCAAATCCAACACGGTTCCGTGAAAACCGTAGTTTCCTGATTGGCTTGCAATATGGACCTCCAGACCTAATCTTTGAAAATCTTCTGCCATAAACGGATCATCCCGATATCCAAGCAATACTACTGTATTTTCATGAAACCTTTTTGCAAGTTCCAAAAGAGGCGGGATACCCAGGCCGCCGCCAACAATCACATTTTGTGTTCCTGCATCCGGAAGCGTGAAACCATTTCCCAACGGTCCCATAACACGGACCATATCATCCACCTGCAGGCATGAAAACTGCTTTGTCCCTTGTCCCACAACCCGATATACCACAGTCACGCTCTCTTTAGATATGGAGGACAGGCTGAGGGGACGTGCCAGCAGATTCCTCTCATCCGGTGGATATAACTGAATAAATTGTCCCGGTCTTGCCGTTTTTGCGATCTCCGGTGCCGACAGCTCTATCTTCCATACTCCCGGTATGATTTCTTCGTGGTTTATCACCGCTGCAGTGCAATATGTACTCATACCTGTCCTCCTTTCCCGCCAATACGCAGGGCTTCTATCATCTCATGGGTTATACTGATGTCCGTCAGCTCTTTTGGTAAATCGGTACGGGAATGCCATGCTGCCATTGCAAGTTCCCTGGTATCAAGATGAATTTTATCCGATCCGTCCAGTTTGGCAGTATAACCCACAATAATGGAATCAGAAAATCCCCATGGCTGGCTTCCAAAATATTTCAAATCCTTAATGCGGATACCCGTTTCCTCAAAAACCTCTCTTTTTGCTGCTTCCTCCAATGTCTCTCCGATTTCCACAAAGCCGGATATGAGAACCCATTGGGAAAGGGGACGGTCAGCATACTTTGTCATCAGCAGCTTATCTCCATTTGTTACTGCCACCATCACCACCGGGGCAATGGCAGGATAAACCGTGTTTCCACATTTCCTGCAGACCAGTGCTCTCTGTTTCGCATCCTTCTCCATCACATCTCCGCACTTGCCGCAATAAACATTCCTTTCATACCAGTGTCCCAGATGCAGTGCTGTAATACCGGCAAAATATGCCCACTCAGGGAAAATGCCTTCTAAACTCTGAATAGGGACATAGTGTAAGCACTGCCCATCCAGCAATGCTGTATCCTGTTGCCGGATCAGATAAACCGGCACCCCATCCACAGAAAATAGATATACCGTCCCATCACTTACTTCACTCATAGGACACTGCAAGTCCCGAAAGGCAGGAAGCGCACAGCCTCCATCTTTCCGGATTTGCAGGAGCACCTTTTCTCCCTGGAAAGAGAAAAAAAAATCACTTGATACAGGTGCTGCATTATGAAATGTATTGTCTAAACGGTAAGGGAAAATATCCTGTATCATTGTCCAGTCCTCCCATTACAGATGCCGCAGATTTTCACGATACCTTCTAAGCTCTTTTTCGTCCACGGAATCGATCACTTCATCCAGCCATTTTATCATCCTCATTTTATCCTTTGGCAAATGTCCTTCCACATTGACACAATTCGATGCACCCATCGTTGCAAAATAGGTATCGATATTCAGATTGCCAATCAGCACTTTCAGCTCCATAAGCTTTTCGATTTCTGTTTCTTCTTTCCAGTTGCCGTTCTGAATCTCCTGATAGAGTTCAGAAGTACGGTAGATCGTCATCATAGAGTTAATAATAATCTTAGGATTCAGCTGGTTGAAAACTGCCGCCGTATTCTTTGCACCGATTTCTCCACGTCCGCGGCCATAAATTCCGGCAAGGTAGAAAAAGTTATATTCCATCCCAGCCTCATCCAGCCGTTTGCATTCACGAATAATTTCCTTTGTACCAAAACCCTTATGCATAAAAGACAGCGCTTCATCATCTCCGGCTTCCACACCAATCGTAATGCTGTTATACCCCAGCCGGTGCAGTTCCTTCAGCTGCTCATCCGTCTTAGGCGTAATATCGGTAATGCGGGCGAAACAGCCAATGGACTCTGCCTTTGGATAATATTTTCTGACCAGCCCTGCCAGAGTTTTCAGTTTATCAAAACTCAGGACAAACGGGTTTGCCCCGGTAAAAAATACACGTTTCGCATTCCGGTAATAGCGGCTGATCTCTTTCAGATCCTCTTCCACCTCTGATAAAGGGGACATACGGAATTTAAACGGTACATCCTCATAAAGAGTACAGAATTTGCATTTATGGTGGGTGCAGCCAGCCGTCACCTGAACCAGCGCACTATAAGCCTCATAAGGCGGTCTCCAAATCGTTCCTGTGTAATGCATAGATCATTTCTCCTTTCCATCCTCTGTTTTTGCTAATGCATTGCGAAGCACTGTCACTTTATCTGTCCATTCCCATGGCAGCTGCAGATCTTTCCGGCCAAAGTGACCATAAGCAGCCGTTTGCCTGTAAATTGGTTTCCTGAGCCCTAAGCCATTGATGATGGAAGATGGGCGCAGGTCAAAATAAGTATCGATCAGTTCCAAAACCTTCTCATCTGAAATTGTTCCCGTTCCAAAGGTATTTACCGAAACGGAAACAGGCCGTGCAACACCAATGGCATACGCAATCTGGATTTCACACCGGTGGGCAATTCCGGCTGCAACCAGGTTCTTTGCCACATACCGGGCAGCATATGCGGCGCTGCGGTCAACCTTCGTCGGGTCCTTTCCTGAAAAAGCACCGCCGCCATGTCTGGCAAATCCGCCATAAGTGTCTACCACGATTTTCCTTCCTGTCAAGCCGGTGTCTCCCTGCGGCCCGCCAATCACAAAACGTCCGGTAGGATTGATCAGATATTTAGTATTTTCATCCATAAGCTGTTCCGGGATAACCTCCCGAATGACCTGTCCGATCATATCTTTTTCAATCGTAGCATGGTCAATTTCCGGCAGGTGCTGTGTGGAAATGACCACCGTGTCCACCCGCACGGGCTTATCATCTTCATATTCAACCGACACCTGCGCCTTCCCATCCGGTCCAAGATATGGAATAGATCCATTCTTTCTTACCAGAGCAAGTTTCTTTGTCAATGCATGGGCCAGATAAATCGGCATTGGCATCAGTTCCTCCGTTTCATCCGAAGCATATCCGAATACCATTCCCTGATCTCCGGCTCCAAGTTCCCTTTTTTTGCCTCCTCTGACTTCTAGCGCCCTGGTAACGCCCTGTGCTATGTCCGGGGACTGCCCATGAATGGCTGTGATCACTGCCACAGTATCCGCATCAAATCCAAAGCGATGGCCGCTGTATCCGATCTCACGGATCGTATCACGGGCAATCGTTTCAATGTCAATTCCATTCATCCCACCGTCTGATACTTCACCCATAATAAAGACAACCCCTGTTGTGGCAAATACCTCGCAGGCCACTCTTGCATCAGGCTTTTTTCGTATAATTGCATCCAGAACAGCGTCCGCTATTTGGTCGCACAATTTATCCGGATGGCCTTCTGTTACAGATTCAGAAGTAAACAATTTCTTCATAAAATGATCCCTCCTTGCCTTATCCGCTGACTAAATCCGCATTACAGACGTGGATAGTCAGAGTATTTTCTGAGAACAACTGATTGTCTGCGTAGAGCTTATATTTCATCTGTACATTCAGCTCATCCTCTTTCCTATCCAAGTAATAAGTTTCCGTTTCAGCCTCAAAAGCAATCTTCCCAAAGGGTGTGAGGTAATCGGCCACTGTCTTTTCGCCTGGAATAAATAAAAATTGTCCGGCAACAGAACCGCTTTTACTCAGCCGCATTTCTGTTTCTGAAAGAAAAAGGAGATTGTCTGTAGCGGTTCCACTTTCATCCAGTTCACAGTAAAGGATTTTGTGGAACCCATTTTCAAAACAATAGTCTCCGGCTGTCTTTGTCAGAATTGCTTCTGGTTCACTTCCGGCATTCTGGATACCTAAAAGGAAGATCTGAATATTCTGTTTCATCTCTTTCGCCTCC
>DLAA01000065.1:0-234 GCA_002493835.1 Lachnospiraceae bacterium UBA7060
GTTTCCGCAGGTCCTCAGTTATAAGATTTACCGTCTGGTAAAAGAAAGCTGCCGCTTTACGGTTGAAAAACCGGGAAGCGGCAGCTTCTTTTTGTCTGGAGGCATGAAAAGCGCCTGGAGAAATACCTAATATAGAGAATGCAGAAATTAATCGGAAATACATTGCTAGGATTTCCGATAAATGCTATACTATTTCCGAAAGGAGTGAAAATATGACCGATATCAGATATATTT
>DLAA01000065.1:554-714 GCA_002493835.1 Lachnospiraceae bacterium UBA7060
TATGACCGATATCAGATATATTTCGACGAAAAAAGCGGCTGAAATACTGGGATTATCAACCAGAAGAGTTGTAGGATTATGCAATGCTGGAAAACTGGAAGGTGTTTTAAAAAAAGGCCGCAGCTGGATGGTTCCAGAGGAGACTGCATATGCTTACATT
>DLAA01000065.1:1029-1253 GCA_002493835.1 Lachnospiraceae bacterium UBA7060
GAGACTGCATATGCTTACATTGGCACTGAAAAACCTAAAGCAGGAGATGGAGAGATCCTCTCTTGCGCAGTTGGGAATACATCCTATGTGGATGTAATAAAGAACAGCTATTATGTAGATAAAACGCTCCTGATCCGTGATTTGATAGATGATCAGGTCCCGGTTATTTTGTTTACCAGACCACGGAGATTTGGAAAAACACTTGTTCTTGATATGCTTAAAAC
>DLAA01000065.1:1542-7615 GCA_002493835.1 Lachnospiraceae bacterium UBA7060
TTTTGAAAAAACGAAAGAGGATACTTCCGTTTACTTCAAAGATAAGCAGATTTGGGCATGCGGCGAAAAATATCAAAAAATGCAAGGCGCATTTCCGGTGATTTCTATCACTTTTAAAGATGCAAAATTTTCAGATTGGGCGGATACTTATGCGGCAATTAAAAATGTGGTTCGTGATGAATTTATGCGGCACGATGAGCTCTTTACAAGCGACAGCCTTAATCCGGTGGAACAGGATTATTTATCCAGGATACAGTCGGATGAGCTGAGTGATGTGGAGTATGCCAGAGCACTCCTGAATCTGGGACGCATGCTGGAAAAACATCATCAGTCCAAGGTCGTCATTCTCATTGACGAATATGACACTCCGATCCAACAGGGACATTCCAGAAGCTTCTATAATGAAGTGATTACATTTATGCGTAATTTTATGTCTGGTGGTCTTAAGGATAATCCTTCTCTTGCCTTTGGCGTCCTTACCGGCATTCTTCGTGTGTCAAAGGAGAACCTGTTTAGCGGCCTTAATAATCCAATTGTAAATTCTGTACTTGATGAGAAATACAGCAAATACTTTGGATTTACCGTGGATGAAGTGAACACCATGGCAGCATACTACGGAAAGGAGGCAAAACTGGAAGAGCTTCGTGAGTGGTACGATGGATACCGTTTCGGAAGTACAGAAATTTATAATCCATGGTCTGTGGCAAATTATTTTTATAATAATTGTCAGGCGAAGCCATATTGGATGAATACCAGTGGTAATGAGATCATCCGGGAGATCATAATATCCCTTACACCGGATATTGCAGAAAACCTTTTTGCACTGTTGCAGGGGCAGAACATTCAGGCATCGTTAAATATGGATGTCATCTATCCGAGGATAACGGATGGGACAGATACGATTTTCAGCTTTTTGCTGCTTGCAGGCTATTTAAAACCTGTAAGCGATGTGGTTGAAACAGAATTTGGAACATTTACGGAGCTGGCATTACCGAATAAGGAGATTCGCAGAGTTTACAATACAGAGATTTTATCCTGGCTCAGGGGGACAGTGGATGGCAATGTCATGGCAGGACTGGAAAAGGCCCTGTATCTGAATGATGGGAAGAAGCTTCAGGAATTTCTCAGAAAATATATGATCACCTGCTTCAGTTGTTTTGATGGAGCATCGGAAGGCTTTTATCATGGCATGATGCTGGGACTGGCAGCGGGCATATCCTCAAAGTATTACATCAGATCAAACAGGGAATCCGGAGAAGGAAGATTCGATCTTGTGCTGGAGCCTAAAGTACATTTTTTGCCGGGCATTATTATGGAATTCAAAGCAACAAAGGAGGAGGCCGGTTTATCTGCATCCGCCGCTGAGGCGCTCAAGCAGATTGAGGATAGGCACTATGATACAGAAATGAAGGATCGTGGAATCAGGGAAATCGTAAAGTATGGCATTGCTTTTGCAGGTAAAAATGTAGAGATTGCAAAAGGATGATAGGAGAAAAGAAAACAGAAAAAGAAAATTAAAAATATGTATATTCAGAAATAATCATATTCAAAACTACAGAGGTATGATACAATAAAATAAGAGGAAAACCAGGTGGACAGGGAGAAGGCGGAGGCAATGCTGGATGAACTAAAGCAATATATAGACGATGTAACAATGTAGAGGTGAAGATGGTGGAAGAGTACTTAAATCATAGCTCCAAAGATGAGGTGTTGATGGATCTTCTGGATGCAGGAGTCATGCCGAATCCGGCAGAATGGGAAATGATCTATCAATGTACCTTGGATCAGGAGGTGGGCACCAGATCGGACGCAGCAGAGATATTAGGGATACGGTGCAATGAAAAGGATGAGGAAAAGCTGTGCCGGATGGCCTATGATAAAGCGGATGAGCTTGTCAGGGTATGCGCAGTTCAATCATTGCAGATGGGAAGGCAGGAAAAGACACTGAAATGCCTCTATGAATTGATGAGGACCGGTGGAAGAATGGCAAGGGGGTATGCGGTGCGCGCATTTTATGAGGTCTGGGTCAACAGAAATGGGTATACGAAAGAGAGTGTAAGGAAATGCTGGCGGAAGATGGAAAAGCTTTACAAAAAAGAGAAGTCCCCTTGGGTTTTGGCAGGATATGAAGGAGCCAGATATCAGTGTGGCTGTGAAAGAGGTTTATTAGGATTAAAAAAAATCCTGTGTGAAGGACGGGGGCTTGAAAACGTCCAAAGCGTAGCATTAGGACAATTGATGTATCTTCGCAATGTATTTAACGAACATGAAATCAATTTGATCATAGAGGAGACCCTGGAGTATATGGATGTTTATCCGTGGATTCGGGAGAAAGCCCAAAAGTTTTTGGAAGAAAAAGAAATACCGATGGTTTTAGTCCTTGATAAAGAAAATGCGGGACTTTCTCAAATAATAACATACCTGGGCAGGGAAATCGAAGAGGAGTTATGGGTAGAATCTGCAGGTTTGATGCCTGAAGAAATAACAAGCCCAGAAGTAGCCAAACGGTTGGGAGAAAGCCAGGACACGATCAACCGCTACTATTATCCGAGGCCAATCCGGCGGATCTATAATTATCAATATATTGTTCCTTTGGGAATCAGGCTTAAACAGGAAAAGTATCCATTACATAGAATTGTGCCGATATGGGAAGATGTGAAAGAAAATATGCTGGATGTAAAACAGGCTGAGAAAATGCTGTGTGAGCTGAAAGATTATATAGACAACGATATGATTGCATGCAGGGAAACGGAACAGTTATTAAAAATCAACCAAAACCAATCGTAGAATACGTTAAAACAATAGATTGGGTTTGAGGAAGTAGAGGAAAACCAGGTGGACAGGGAGAAGGCAGAGGCAATGCTGGATGAGCTAAAGAAGTATATAGGTGATGCAGGAACTTGTTGAAGCGGTAGAGCAGCTTTCAACTGTACAGGAGGGTAGCGTGAAAAAAATAGTGGATATTATACAGGGTAAGTACTTAATAGCAATTAACAGGTGCTTAAATATGATAACTCTAGGCATGTCAGAAGAACCTTTGACACTGTTCGGGGAGGATGCTGAAAAGAAATGGAAAATTGCAAATGAAAAAGAGAAAAATTCAAGCGGATGGCCTTTTTTGGAGGGAGGATATAAGAAAGGAGAAGAGAGTTTTCAATGCCGCGTCGAATTCGCACAATATTACGGAATCAGCATTTATAATGCAGAAAATAATGAGAGAGTTTTAAGCGGACTTTGTAAATTCGGAAAAGAAGAATTAGTAGTAGAAGTGCGTCTAGGGAAAAAATATAAGGAGAAAGAAAAAATAACGTTTATCCGGTATCCGTTCGAAATGGAAAGTGAGACTGAAAAAAACAAAATAAGCAGCAAATAGGCAGAGCAAAGAGAATGCCAATCGCTAACAAAACATACGTATAATTTTGGAGGAAGAAGTTTGAAAAAAACAGAAAAAGCAGCAAAAAGAATATTGTTCCACATGGTTGCAGCAAAGTAACTAATACTGGGTAGGAGAACACATATGGTAAAAAGAGAATATATACTTGAGTTGCTGGATCAGCATCAGACGTTTCTAATATATAGTAGGACAAAAGAAAACATATTTTACAATTTTACATGGGATGAAAAAGAGCAGGAATATGAGGAATATCGGGATTTACACTATGAAAATTGGAATGAATTACTGGGGATTTATCAAGAGGGAAAAACGATAGAGATGTGTTTGAAAGATGTTTTTGAGGATGTGGATGAAAATATTTTAGATGTAGAAAAAGCAAAAAAGATGCTGGACGAGTTAAAGAAGTATATAGAAAATGATAGATAATAGTAGAAAATATAAATTGAATAACGACTATAATTATAGTATAATAGTCAAAAAATCAAACATAAACCAAATACATTGATCGAAAATTGGGAGGCAGACATGAAGGATATCGAGTTGGAAGAAGGACGGGATTTAACTTCCTGTGAAACATTGATCATGAAAACGATCTGGGATGAGAAGGAGGATATCTCGGCGATCGACCTGCGGCGAAAGCTAAAAGAGCGGTACGGGAAAGATTACAGCCGGACGACCCTGGCCACCTTCCTGATAAAAATGTCGGATAAAGGCTTTGTGAAAAACTATCGGGTCGGGAGAAACGCGTATGTCCACGCCACAAAAAGCGAGGAAGAGTATAAGCAGGAACTGCTGGAGGACACCCGGCGGTTCTGGTTTGCGGGAAAGACCGAAGAGCTGGTTTGCGCGTTGTTTAAAAAGCGCAAAGTCAGCAAAGAGGAGATCGCGAATATAAGGAGGCAGTTGGATGAACTGGATGATGATTAAGCTGGCAAGCGCGCTGCTGTCCGTGACACTGACGGGAAGCGCGGCCTTTCTTCTCTGGTATGCACTGAGCAGGTTCCTGAAAAAATGGGGATATGTGAGATGGTGCCATGCCGCGCTATGGGGCGTAGGGTTTCTTTATATGATACCGGTTGCTTACGGAGCCATGCGGTGGCTGGGGGAAAGCGGCCGATGGGGAGGCGTCTTATTTTGGCCGACTTTAACCATCACAGAGGTGACAGGGGGGATCCTGGCCGTGTGGGGAATTGGCGCAGGGCTCATGAGCTGTCGGCTGGTTTCTATCTCTATACGCCAGAGCAGACGGCGCAGAAGGGAAATACCCTGTGAGGAAGGTGTGGAGCGTCTTTTCCTGTCGGTACAGCAGGAGCTGGGACTGGTTCCGGGAAAGGTGGGGCTGGTCTGTGATTATCTGGCAGACGCCCCGGTTTTTACAGGAATCTTTCATCCGAGAGTGGTGCTCCCGCCTCAACATTTCACAGAAGAACAGCTGCGGGTTATCTTTTTCCATGAACTTACCCATTACCGGCAGAGGGATATCTATCTGTTGGCTTTTGCAATGCTGATCCAGGTGTTTCAGTGGTTTCAGCCCTGTGTATGGCTGTTTGGGAAGGAGGTGAGCAAATACGGTGAATATGCCTGCGATGAAAAGGTGTGCGGCAGAGCGGGCGGGATCAAGAAATATTTTGATACGATTCTGGATGTGATGTGTGTGGAAGAAATCAGGGATGGGATATTTTCTATGCACATGATGGAGAGAAAGCATGAGCTTGTAAGGAGGAAAAAACAGATGAGAGATACAGAAAAGAGAAAGAAAAAACCGATGGCGTGGGCGGCAGCCCTGAGTATAGGAATGGCCATATGCTGCTCCGTCACAGTGATGGCGGCAGCGGATGAGATGGGCAGGCAGTACCAGGACTGGTATCAGGCGACAGTCATTAAGGTGGAAGAGTCCTATGAGCCAATCGAATATGAGGAATTTACAGACCATGGGCCTGCAGAGGGCATTACAGTGGAAGAAGGGGAAACGACACAAGTTGCCAGAAGTTTGATAAGTTTTACTTGGACAATTCCCAGTAATACTTCAAAAAAAACTTCCGGATTTTCAGCTCAAAAGGGACAGACAGTCAGCGTCACCGCTTTGGTGGATCCAAGTACGAAAGAGGTAATGGTTGGAATTGTGGATTCTGCTGGAAACAGGAGATATATCATAGGCCACGGAAGCATTAGCCATGATTTTGAGATTAAGTCAACAGATACATATCGGGTGTTCGTAGAGAATACTAATTCCAGTACAGTTTATGTAAACGGAAACTATAGTGTGCATTAATGGTAAGATGGCAGAGAAAAAGGTTGAAATCCCCTGCAAGTTTACTTGCAGGAGGATTTCTGATAAAAGATACATATTTGGTTTATGCGTCAAAAGTTAGAATTTGCATAATGCTTGTATAGTAGAGAATGAGAGACTTTAAGCGATTCTTTGTATAAATCGATTTTTCCCAAATACGACTATAAAAATAGTCGAATAGTTGTATTTGAAAAAGATATAGAGACGGATGTTAATCATGTTGTAAGTGTAATAGGAGGTGATTTTGGAAGTCTTGTATAGGAAAAAAATTGTTATTGTGAGCGATGTGAACCAACGAGAAATGTGAAAATGGAACTGGCAGGCAGAGATAAATTTCAAGTTTGGAAAGTGGGGGAAAAAGATGAAGAGAAAGTTTGAAACAAATAAGT
>DLAA01000157.1:0-207 GCA_002493835.1 Lachnospiraceae bacterium UBA7060
ATCGTCCGCCCTGTCACAGAGCAGATTGAAAAGCTGCGTGTACATGATTGACACGATAAAGTTGAATGTGTCATCGGTATCGGAGATAATGACAAACAGCGCTGTCTTTTCATCCCCGATCATATCAAGCTGAAGCTCGTCATAGCTTGTCAGGTCACGCAGCTCCTTGATGTCAAAGGGGGCTAAACGTGCGCCACAGCTAATTAA
>DLAA01000157.1:504-6204 GCA_002493835.1 Lachnospiraceae bacterium UBA7060
GCCACAGCTAATTAAGATGCTTTTCGCTGTTTTGCCTGCTGTACCAGTATCAATTCTGATCTCATTTCTACATCGGCAAGTCCCGCTACATTCTCTGCCGCTTCTGCAAAAGTATCAGGGAAAAGCCTGTTGAAAATTTCAGCTGTCACCGCATCCTCACCTTCTGCTGCCTCCAAAGCGTCCAATTCCTCGGCATGTTCCGCCCTGTAGTCTTCCAGTATTTGTTCTAAATCCCCATCCATGCCAATAACTGATTCCATATTGGAAGGATCAGAATATGCCGTTACCCACTCTACTGTTACAACAGCACTTTCTCTATCCGCATTTACTATTATGCCGATTCAATCTCAACCACACCTCAACAGAGTCTCAATTTTTACAGCCAATTAACAAGTGCCAGCACAGCTCCTAATCCACACAAAGCAACGCCTGTAACCCTGTTCTGCTTTTTAGCATCCACTTTATTAGCAAATAACGCTGATGCCCTTGCCCCAACCAACGCTGCTATCACACAAACCACAAGGGCTGTCACATTTACCGTACCACCAATGATTATATGAGAAACCGCCCCTGTCAGTGCTGTGAAAGTCATAATAAAGGTACTCGTTCCCACCGCTGTTTTCAAGCTATAACCAAGAACAGATGTAATAACCACCGCTGCGGATAAACCGGCAAGCCCTGTTCCAATACCTGCTCCAAGTCCTGCAAGAATACAGACAATTATCAATACCATTTCTAAAAAACCTCCTAATCAATATCCGTTAATTCTGCTGTTTAGCCGAAGCCTTTTTCCAATGTACCCTTATATGTAATATTGTCAGAATCAAGAACAGGAGTGCCGTTATCCTATGCAGCCCCACCGCATACATGATTCCGCTTATCATCACCAGCAAAAAGTCAATGAGCAGCAGTACATTCAATATAGTCCGCCCCTGCCTTGTACGGCTGTATGTTCCTTTACCAATACCTGCCCACCATGACAGGTTCAAAATATTGTGTATAATAAACAGGACAAACAGAACCACGCCCAGGAACATATGCAGGACAATCCCCGTTCTCTCCGAAACCATAAGCAGAACCGTAATAACCAGCATCCCTATATCTATACATAGCTTACAAACTTTTTTGATGCGCATGAAGCCTCCTTTACTTTGCCAGCCCAGCTTTTATCAGGAATTCTTTCACACCGTCCTCACTCCTTGCAGAAAGTCCATCCGCCACCACTGCATCCGGACAGGCTGCGGCAATCTGCTCCGGGCCGGAACCCAATCCCAATGCCTGACTGGTGGCAATCGGTATGATCGTCTTTCCCGAAAAATCATATTCCTCCAAAAATGACAGGACGGGCACCGGCATACTGCTTAGCCAGTTTGGATAAATGATAATCATCGTATCGTAATGTTCCACGCTTTCAAGATGCTCCGTCAATTCTGGCCGAATCGATGTCCCCATCTCGCTGTGGTGCCGGTCAAACGCTCCACCGTAAGTTTCAGGGTATAGGTCGTCAACCTTGATGGGAAATAAATCCCCTCCGGTTACCTCCTGTGCCGCAAGGGCCAAAAGCTCCGCATGGCCATATCCGGTTCCATCTTCAATTTTCAGGCTTGCCGAGGACACCGCATCCATTTCATCTGCCGTATATGCCCGGTTATTTGTCAGAGAGAAATACGCCACAAGCACATTGCTCTCACCTGTCACGGACATGGTTCCTGCAGATATATCGCTGACCGGAATTTTCTTTGCAAGTGGATTAGGGAAAAAGGTACAGTAAAAAATACCTCCTCCCACTATGGCTGCCCCCACTATTGACGCTATGACAGCTATCACAATTTTTTTGCTTCTGCTCATTTTTCTCTTTTCTTCCTTTGCCGATGAATTTTCCATATAAAGCCTCCTTATTTTTTTAGATTTATAGCCACTGGGAAGAATGCCTGCTCCTGGCATTCTTCAGTGTGTAATTTAGAAACTCTTGGCGGGCGTCTTCTGACCGCTTAGAATTTCTTTACACACTTGTACCATGAATCTCAACTGAACCTCAATTCGATGCAGAAATTTTCTTCAACTCAATCACCACATATTCACAATGTTTTTCCGTCCGAATCGGGAATACCCCCACGGACGCTCCGGAAGAAACAATCAGCTCGCAGCCGTTCTCCTGATATTCACCATAGCAGGGCATTCCCATTACACGCATAAACAATCCAGCAGGAAAAGCCTGCCCCGCATGAGTATGTCCGGATAGCTGCAGGTCTGCTCCTGCATCCCCATTCACAGCAATTTCCACCGGCTGATGATCCAACATGATGATATAGCGTTCCCGTTTTGCCCCTTCCAGAATTTTCTCCGCAGACAGACGTTCCCGTTTCTCATAATATCCCACGTCATCCCTGCCTGCCAAAATCAGGTCGTCTCCAATCTCCGCATATTCATCTTTTAAGATAATGATTCCATTATCTGTAATGGTCTGTTCCAATTCCTGATCTGTAAAACCACGCTGTTCCCTATCTTCCTGCCTGTCATGGTTTCCATACACATAGTAAATCCCATAACGACTGTCCAGCTTTCCCATCATGTAAAAGACTTCTTCCATTGAACTGTTCCATAATGGGTATCACTGATAAAAACAATCCTGTAGTCGTTAGATACTTTATCCGTCTCAATTATGTATTCCGTTCTGTCTATGTGCCCGACATTATAATATCCATACCCCAGCATCAAGAATACTGCCAATACCTGCAGGATTCCGCCACGGCAAAGAAATTTCCAAAACCAGCCGCTTTTTTCAGCCTGTCTGTGTCTGTAGAACCGCTTTATTATCACTTCAATTAAATTTGTTATGATAAAGACACCCAAAAAGTGGAGGGCAATCACAATTCCGGGCTGCCACAGCGTAATCAGCAGTGCAAAACCCAAAAAGAGAAAAGCCCGAAAGCAGGTGATGTACCGTTTCTTTCTTCCTATCCCATAGAAAGAGAAAACTCTCCTTACCTGCCAATCCATGTAACACAAAACAGCGAGTACGATTAACGCAAAGAGCGCATAATGAAGCATCCGCTTTACCTCCCTTTTCCGAAACATCCTACCCCTTTTTTCTCAACTGAACCTCAACGGACATCTGTTTTTGAAAAAAAATAAAATCATTTGTTTTGTTGAGGTTCAGTTGAGATTGTCCCAATATTATTATTTCGATGAGAGCATGATCTATGGAGAGGAGCGCATTCTTTCCCACTGTGAATTTTTTGAACAGCTCCGCACCCGGAGAGCCTATATATCAGAAATATTGCACAGTCTAAAGAAGCCGCCCGGCTCGGTGTTATTTATGTGGGCAATACGGACATGTTCAACAAATGCAAGTCGCTGGTTTCAAGCGACTGTCCATAATGCTATACTGATAGCGGAGGTGCTAATAATGTTTCAGATTTTAGTTGTAGAAGATGATAAGGAACTGCGCGACCTTTTCTGTACGGTTCTTACGGATAATGGATATACGGCTGTTCCGGCGGCTGATGGACTTGCCGCTTTTGATGTTTTGGATAACACTTATATAGATCTGGTTATTTCCGACATTATGATGCCGCGCATGGATGGTTTTGAACTTACCAAAGCATTGCGGGAATCAGGATATTCCATGCCCATCCTGATCATCACGGCCAAGGAAAGTGCCACCGACAAACGTGAGGGATTCCGCCTGGGTACGGATGACTATATGGTAAAACCCATCGATGTGAATGAAATGGTCTGGCGGGTGGAGGCCCTGCTGCGCCGCAGCCAGCTTGCTAATCAGCGTAAAAGTAAATTTGGCGAAACGGAATTTAATTGTGACACCCTGACGATTTCCTCCCACGGTGAGACTACCGAACTCCCGCAGAAAGAATTTTACCTGTTATATAAGCTGATCACCTCTCCTAACCGCATCTTTACCAGACGGCAGATCATGGATGATGTGTGGGGGCCTGACAGTGAAGCGGATTCCCACACACTGGATGTCCATATCAGCCGTCTGCGGGAACGGTTCAAAAACAATGCGGACTTTGAAATTGTCACAGTTCGTGGTCTGGGATATAAGGTGGTGGACAAGCATGGATAATCAAAAATCTTCTGAACCAATGCAGCCTCGTCCGACAAAAAAATGGAAAAAGTGTCCGAAACAGCTCTCGGTCATGTTTTCCCTTTTAACTTTCCTGACGTTGACGCTTACCATCATTTTTTCAGCCCTGCTTACCTTGCTGCTGATTCGGACCGGCATATTAGTCAGGCACAACCGGGGAATTGTATTTTTCGTTATAGCCCTCGTCAGCGTTCTTGTCGGCACCATTATCTCCAATTATGCCGGCAGGCATCCCCTCACGGCGATTATCGCCATGAGCAGCGCAGCCCAGGAAGTAGCAAGGGGCAATTTTGATGTATCGCTTGATGAGAACATCCGAATCAAAGAATTGCGGGATATGGCCCACAACTTCAATCTGATGGCAAAGGAACTGGCCGGAACGGAAATCCTGCGCACGGACTTTGTGGAAAATGTCTCCCACGAATTCAAGACACCGCTGTCCGCCATTGAAGGTTATGCCACCCTGCTGCAGAAAAAGGATTTAAGCGAGGAAAAGCGTCAGGATTACACGAAAAAAATCCTGTATAATACCAGACGCCTTTCCACGCTGACAAGCAATATCTTACTTTTGTCCCGGCTGGATCATCAGGAAATCGGGATAAAAAGGGAATCCTTTTGTCTGGATGAACAGCTCCGGGAAATCCTTCTCCTTCTGGAAGACGGCTGGACGGAAAAAAAGCTGGAACTTGAAATTGACCTGGATGCTGTAGATTACTTTGGCAATAAAGACCTGCTTGCCCATGTGTGGCAGAATATTTTGAGCAATGCCATTAAGTTCTCCCCTGAACATGGAATCATCCACATCCTGTTGCGCAAGGAGAACGGCTCATTGATAACCTGTATCACAGATAACGGAATCGGCATGAGCGAGGATGTAATGCGGCAGGTATTTGAAAAATTCTATCAGGGTGACCTATCGCGCTCCTCCCAGGGAAACGGCCTAGGGCTGGCACTTGCAAAGCGGATTGTCGATCTGCATGGCGGGGATATCTCTGTCTCCAGCAAAGAGGGAAAAGGCACAACATTTACGGTATCCCTTCCTCTGGCATTGAATACGAAAGAATCATGAAATGAAACAAAAATCAAATCTTCAGGAGGAAAACACAATGACACTCTATGAAACTATTTTCACCCGCAGGCAGGTACGAAAGTACCTGGACTCACCTGTCTCCAAAGACCATTTAGACCAAATCCTTGCCTGTGCCTCCGAAGCGGAACCGCTTACCGGACAGCACGCTGATTTTAAACTTCTCCCGGCTGCAGAGGTTTCCGCTAATCAGGGCGCATCCCATTATTTACTTGCCTTTTGCGACAGTTCTCCATCCGCCTATGCCAATGTTGGTTTTGTACTACAAAAGGTTGACCTGTATGTCCAGAGCATAGGTTTCGGCTGCGGGTGGTTTATGAATATAAAGCCCAAAAAGGAATCAGATCGTTTCTGTATCGCTCTTGCCATTGGCAATACGGATGTGCCCATGCGGAAAGGTATAGAGGAATTTAAGCGAATCGCAGCCAGTGAGATCAGCAGGCATGATAATCCCATTACTCAGGCTGTCCGTTTAGCCCCATCCTCTCTGAACTCACAGCCGTGG
>DLAA01000146.1 GCA_002493835.1 Lachnospiraceae bacterium UBA7060
AAAAAAACCTCCCATTTTATGGGAAAATGGGCGATAATATAATTAACCACAAATTATTTTTTCGCACTATCCACATAAAGAAGGGAGGTTTTTTTATGAAAACAAAGCTGAAAGTGACACGGAAAGAAACACGCAGACATTTGGAACAGTTTCATCTTGCGGTAGAACTTGTTAAGGTTATAAAACATTTTTTCCCTGACCTGATCCGTCTGTTAAAACAAACAAAAGATCCAAGAAACCAGAGTTATATTACTTATCCAAATGTCATACTTCTCATGACCCGTATCCTTTCTTCTATATTTTATATCAGCAGCATGAGAAAAACAAGCCTGCAATTTAATTCTGAAACTGTCATACAAAATATCTGGGAATTGTGTGGTGAAACCGCATCTGTCGATGAAATCCCATACTGGGAAACGATCAATAAGTATCTTGAAAAGCTGGAGCCGGAAGAACTGCAGGATATTGTCTGCCAGCTTGTATACAGGCTGGTGCGCAGCCGTGCATTTGCAGATGCACGGCTGCGGAATAAATACTGGCAGGTGGTTGTGGACGGGACGCAGATCCACAGCAGCCACAGAAAACTGGATGAAAAAAGCCTTTACAGGGTCCATAATAAGGGTTCTGACAAGGAGTATACGGAATATTACTATTATATACTGGAAGCAAAAATTGTCCTCCATCCGGACATCATTGTAAGCATTATGACAGAATTTGTGGAAAACACGGATGGGGAAGAAGCAGAAAAGCAGGACTGTGAAAGGAAGGCATGCTACAGGCTGATGGAACGGTTTAAAAAAGAATTCCCAAGGCTTCCCGCCTGCTTCTGCGCAGACAGCCTTTATGCATGCGAAAACTTTTTTATAAAATGCCGGGACAACGGCTGGCGTTATATCCTACGCTATAAAGAAGGCAGCATCCCGACAATTGCAGACGAATACCGGAGGCTGAAAAAAATAGAAAAAAACTGCCGGAAGCAGGAACTGGACGACGGTTTCTGCTGGCACGATTTTGTAACAGGCATTGATTATAAGGGGCATAAAATAAACCTGGCAGAATACAGGGAGGAAAGGGAAGTGCAGATAAAAAAGGGGGAGAGGAAAGGTGAAACGGAAAATATAAAAACAGGGTTCCTGTTCCTGACAGACCTTAGTATAAACGAAAAAAATGTATCTGCACTGGTAGAATCAGGGAGGCGGAGGTGGAAAATCGAAAATGAAGGGTTTAATACGCAGAAACAACACGGATATTTTCTGGAACATTTATTCAGCAGGGATTACCAGGCAATCAAAAACCATTATTACCTGATACAAATCGGACATATGATATCCCAAATCATAGAGGCATGGGAAAAGCTCTGGAAAAAAGCAGCACTGGATTTGGTGGAAAAGCATAGGCGGATATTTGAATCTTTCCAAGGTATAAAGTTATCTGAACACAGGCAGGAAACAGGAAAGCGGTTCCAGATAAGGTTCCAGTAACAGAATACGCTGGAAAGGGGGGATGCCCGGATATGGCACAATAAACTAAAGATGTTTTTAAAACTACAGCAGGGGGATTTTTTTGTTTAAATAACCTACGTTAGAAACTGTAATACATTAAAAAGATATGCGTAATTAGAACTGCTAAATCTATAATTTAATCGTCAGTGCTGTGTCTGCACTGTTATTGCTTGCAGGGCATACACCGCACCACGATATAAAATGTTTATCGGACTCGAACACGGACATATCTGTCCCGATCTCTGCGATCAGATACGAGGCTGATAAACTTGTGAATCCTGGAACTGTTGTTATGTTGTCGACCTGTTTTTTGTATGGGGCACAAAGCTTATTGATCTCGGAGTTAATCTCCGCTATGGAGGCGTTAATCATATCAAGATGCGACTGGGCGTGTTCCATTTTAAACTTTTGTTCCGCCAGGATTTTGAAGCCATGGACGCTCCTGAGGATATCCTCACTGCTGGCTTTTACCCGGCTGTCCACCATGGAAAGGACCTTTTCATCATCAATGGTTTCCGTGGAAAGCAGGTAGCCCATAATCGCGGAAGCCGATTTGCCAAATGGATCGGAAAGGACGCTGTCCAGCCTTATGCGGGATATGGTCATGGAATTCTGGTAGCGGTTCTTTTCGGATGTTGCCATATAGGAGAGTTTCAAACGGTACCTGGATAACTCCCGCATAGCACGTATGTCGGAAGGCGGGATGAAAGAGGATTTTACAATGTCGAAACGGAACAGGTTGGCTATCCATTTCGCATCACGCTTATCTGTTTTCTTGCCTTTGATTGCACGGACATACTTTGGATGGGTGAGTACCGTATTGTCCATGTGTGGTTCAAGGGTATTAAAAACAGGGATCCAGTATTTCCCCGTGGATTCCATGCAGACATCTTTGCAGTTGTTTTCAAGAAGCCAGTCCTTCATTGCGGGGATGTCATCGTTCATAGTGGAGAACTTTTTGACCTTGTAGGATGCTTCAAGGGTTTCTGGATGAGTGTCAATGATGGCCGCCACGATGACTTTCTTGTGGACATCGAGGCCGGCGCATTTAAGACGCTTGACTTCGAATTCGGATTTGAATGCAGCCATATA
>DLAA01000047.1 GCA_002493835.1 Lachnospiraceae bacterium UBA7060
TATGGCGAATTTGTAAAAGCCTATATGTGGCACCTGCAGAACGGGGGTGTGTCCAGTGTATAAGGTGACGGATGTGTTATTTGCAGCGCTGACCGTATTCCAGGGGTACTGCCTGCAGTATTTTTTAGGGAGCTTTTTGGAAAGCAGGATGAAAAGCCGATGGAATGGGCTGTATGTGGCGGGGCTGTATGTAGTTCTGAAAACTGCCGTGATGTGGTGTTCCCCGCCGGGATATGAAGATTACAGGGTGGCAGCCGGGACGCTGGCATTGTCGCTGTGCATTCTGTCAGCTCTTGCCATGTGCTTTTATAAGGCATTCCGCCCCGTTACGGTTTTCCTTGCGGTATCGTTTCAGGCGGTATTGGATATCAGCAGATATGCGGTGGTCATATTGCTCAATGAAGTAGATGGATGGGTGCTTGATATCATTAACTGGTGTTTGGGAAAAGGGGTGATTGCATCGGAAAAAGCCTTCGGCATGGCGGTAAAAATCGGCGTGGTGGGGACGCTGTTGATCCAATACATTGTCATTGCCCTGGTGCTGTACTTTTCGTTGAGGAAGGTTGTACGGGATTTCCGGGAAAAGGATTATGCAATCAGCAGAACGGAGCTCTTATTCATCCTTACCCCGGCCGCGGTTGGCATGATGATCTGTATGCTCCTGCGTATCATCATGATTACGATGGAGGACAGCGTCCCTAAAATGCTGTATGAAAGATACCCCATCCTTGTCATGGTGATACCCACAATCCTGCTCCTATCGTTGCTTTCCATCCTGTATGGGGTGAAGCTGTTCCAGGACATGATTTACTGGAACAGGGAAAAAAGCGGAAGGATTGTCCTTGAAAACCAGGTGAGCAGCCTGCAGGAACATATGGAGGAGATGGAGCGCATCTATTCCGGCATAAGGGGCATGAAGCATGACATGAAGAACACGCTTGCTGTCATCCAGCGCCTTTCCGCGGAGGAAGGAAACGGGGAACTGCAGGAGTATCTGTCGGAGCTGAACCGGGGCCTCGAAAAGCTGGAGGTGCGTTTCAGGACAGGGAACACGGTGGTGGATACCCTGCTAAACATGAAATACCATGAGGCGGTACGGGATGTGCCTGGCTTAAGGATGGATGCCGACAGGCTGCTATTCCCACAGGGGATTCAGATACACAGCTATGACATAGGCGTCATCTTGGGGAATGCGGTGGATAATGCGATCGAAGCCTGCCGGAAGCTGAAAGCAAAAGAGCCGGAAGCAGATGTCTTTATCCGTTTAAGCTCCTTGCAGAAAGGCAACCTGCTGATCCTAAAAGTGGAGAACAGCTTTGATGGGCGGCTGGTACTTAAGGCAAAAGAGGAATTCCCGGCAACAGATAAGGCAGACAGGAAATCCCACGGGATAGGGCTTTCCAACATCAAAAGCACAGCTGAAAAGTATCAGGGAGCAGTGGATTTCAAGGTAAAGGACAGAGAATTCATCCTGTCCGTGATGATGAAAAATGAAAGGAGAGATGAAGATGGATCTCGGAGTGACAGGTAAATTAGGAGGGTACTATCTGGCAGAGCAGTATCGGAAGAATGCGGCGGCAGGAAAAAGTGAGGGCGTGAGTTTTGCAGAGCTTGCGGCTACAAAGGCGGTGGAGAAAGGAACTGTGGCGGGAATGAGTTTCAAGGATATGTGGCAGACGAGATTTCCGGGTGCGTACTATCATGCGATGGATGGTTCAAAGATATCGCAAGGAGCATGGGATAGGAATGATTTTCCGTTTGAACGGTTCTTTTCAGATAACGTGGATGAATCTATCTTGAACTGGACTCCCACTGGAGCGGAACCGTCAGCTAATAGTCCGGAAGTGCAGTCGAGGTGGGGTTCAACGGCTGGAAAGAAGGCTATTATTGTACCTCCTGCTTTGGAGGAGAAGATGCAAAACAATCCTGAACTTGCAGAGAAAGTGATGGCAAATGTTGAGAATTTTATCGCCACATATCCGGCGACTCCGGGTTGTTCCTATCTGATTGAATTGGATGGAAATGGAGAAATCTCCAAGTACCGTGTAACCAGTCCCGGAACAATTACTGTTTCATCGTCAGAATTTGTTGAAGCCCGCAAAGCAAGAGAAGCAAAACACGCAGAATATGAGAGACTGGCGGAGGAAAGCGCATTGAAACGTAAAATGTTGGCACAGGAAGCGGACAGAAAGTATTACCAGAGCAAGGTGGTTTCGATTGCGGCATATGAGGCGGCGGGCATTTTGAAGTAAGGAAAATTACCATAAAGGGCATGGCGGCTTTGAATGACAGAGGGGCTGTGGTGTGGATATGACAGAAAGGAGAGGACTCAATATGAGTATTTTGGGAGTAAATGGTGCTTTGGCGAGCACATATCAGTGTGCGGATAAAATACAGAAAACAGCCACAAGTAGGAGTGTGAGTTTTGCGGAGCTTGCGGCTGCAAAGGCAGCGGAGCAGTCGGATGTATCGGGAATGAGCTTTAAGGATATGTGGCAGGCGAGGTTTCCGGGAGCATATTACCATACGGCAGATGCGTCCAATATTCCACAGGGAGTATGGGAGAGAAATGATTTCCCATTTGAGAAATTTTTCCGTAATGATTTAGACGAATCCGTCGTGAGTTGGAAACCGAATGGGGCGAATCC
>DLAA01000034.1:0-1128 GCA_002493835.1 Lachnospiraceae bacterium UBA7060
TTTCTCATCAGCCTTTGCATCTGCATTATCAGTAATTGTCACTGTGCCAGTTTTCGCATCTGCCTCAACCGTCATCGTTACGTTGCTTTTCGCATCTGTCTCAACTGTCGCTTCCTTTACAGTCTCCTTCGCTGCTGCTTCCTCAGCTACCGCCGCCGCTGGTGCTGCTGCAGCCTTCGGTGCCTCAGTTACCACTGTTGCCACAGGTGCCTTGATGAATGCAAGATGTGTGTTATCTGTAATCTCAACTGTTACATGGTCGTCGGAAACTACTGTGGGAACCGCCGTCCAATTGTCGTCGGTCACGCGCTGATAAACTGTGATTGCATCGTCAGCCTTTACGCCGGGCGCATAAAAGGTAATCTTAGCTGTTTTATAACCTGCATGGGTATGTACATTGGCTACAGTAAGAAGAGTACCCTTGTCCTTTGCTAAATCCTTAGCTGCATAAACTCTCTTAAGCTCGGGCTTTAACAGCTCAAAGGTAAGACCAGGAGCCTCCTTGCCGTCAAGAACCGCGCCTTTGCCGATTGCCAGGTTCTGTACCTTATCACCGTCCATATCCCAGATGTCATTTACGGCATTGTTTGTATGCTCATGAATTGTTTTGTTCTCTCCGATTGCCAGAACAGTCTCTGAATTAATGCCAATGTAAGAACTGTCCTCAAGATAAACAGCTTCAGGCGCACCTACTTCCTTTGCCATAACTGGTGTTGAGAAAACCATAGCGCCTGCCAACGCCAATATAATTCCTTTTTTCATTTCGAACTTCCTCCTTTAGATTGGTCTGTCATTAAGTGTGGTTGTTTGCTGCTCAGGTAGTGGATTTACCCTTTCACTTTACCTAAATATAACTATAGCATTTTCCTAAATGAGGGTCAACTATCTACAGATTTAGCATTATACAAACATTTTACAATATTTGATCAGTTCTTTGGTAAAAATTTCCGCTTCCGCCTTTCTAATGATGAATTTGCACCACTAAAACTGGTTTGTATACAAATTAATGAAAATACATACTTACTTGCACACGCTGACTGGTTGTGCTATTCTATAATAGTTACAGGAAACGACAATCATATAAAGAAAGGCAGAGTGTTCCATGCCCATCAAAGTAGCGGATTTACT
>DLAA01000034.1:1397-4367 GCA_002493835.1 Lachnospiraceae bacterium UBA7060
GCCCATCAAAGTAGCGGATTTACTACCGGCAACCGGCATTTTAGAAAAAGAAAATATATTTGTTATGACAGAGTTTCGGGCCATGCATCAAGACATTCGTCCCCTAGATGTGCTAATTTTAAATCTGATGCCAACCAAGGAAGTAACGGAGACCCAGCTTCTGCGCAAGCTCTCCAACACCCCCCTGCAGGTAAACGTAGAATTTTTGCAAACTGCCAGCTATACACCGTTACATACCAATACCAACCATATGCAGGCCTTCTATACTACTTTTGACCAGATTAAAGGGCGAAAATTTGACGGTATGATCATTACCGGCGCTCCTCTGGATCATGTCCGTTTTGAGAAGGTGGCATACTGGGACGAAATCTGTACCATTATGGAATGGGGTCGTACTCATGTACACTGCACCCTTCATCTGTGCTGGGGCGCTTACGCTGCCCTGTATTATTTCTATGGCTTAGACAGAGAAGATCTGGATGAAAAGCTCTCAGGGATATATCTCCACCAGATCCTGAAGAAAAAATCGCCTCTATTCCGTGGCTTTGACGATGTTTTCTATGCACCACAATCCCGTTCTATGACCATCGCGCCCTCGCAGATTGCCTCGGTGCCTGATCTGGAACTTATGGCTGTCTCGAATGATGCCGGTGTGGCTATCGCCAAGACAGAAGACAGCCGGCATTTCTTTGTCACCTGTCATCTGGAATATGATGCGGACACACTGGCATTGGAATATGCCCGCGATACCGCCAAAGGCATGAATCCCAAGATCCCGGTCAACTATTTTCCAAACGATGATCCCTCAAAGGATCCTGTCGTCAACTGGCGCGCAGCAGGTCAGCTGTTTTTCTCCAACTGGCTGAATTACTACGTGTACCAGACCACGCCCTACGATGTGCGGGAGATCTGATAAAATACGCGAAAACACGGGGGTTCTGCGTTTTGCGTAACGCACGTTATTTGTCAAAATATGGCAGTTTTTTCAACCTCTTCCAAAAAAATGGGGTAAAAATGGGGTACAAGCCAAAAACAGAAAGGGGTACGGCGGATTCCCCGAAACACCAGCATTTATCGGGCATATAGGCATCCCCGGCAGATCATGTTCACCATCTGCCGGGGATTATTATCATTTACGCCTGTTCCTGCATCTTCAAAATAAAAATCATCTGCATGTCATACCATCTGTTTCCCAAACTTCATAAAATATTCCTGCGCTTTTTGAAGCGGTATACCCATCTTATCCTGAAGCCGCTCCAGAATATCCTGCTCTGAAAGCCCAACATCAAGACCAGTCTCGATAATGCCTTCTGCTTTACCTTCTGCTTTGCCCTTTTTTTCGTTCTCCATTGCAATCTCTTCAAATAATGTACACATCCTGCCATCTCCTTTTGCAAATGCATTATAGTCAATCTTACTGTTGGTGGCTCCCGCTATCGTCATGACCACCGCCTTGTCCGTCCCATGTTCTTCACTGTATTGTATGGCTTTTTCCCTCGCTTCATTCCTTGACAGGTCCCGCCCCAATAGAATTTCAAGCAGATTAAAAGAGTCTATGTTGTTCCCGTTGCTGAATGCCAAACTATTTTCTCTTGCTTCAACCAGTATCATCTTATAATCGTTGACATACGGCCGCATCTCTTCCGGGATGTCGAGCATGCCATGAAGGGCAGTCGCCCCATCCCAGGGTTTTTCGCCGTAATAGACTACCGTCGTGATAACAGGCGTAAACCGATCCGTCTTCCGCATCCCCCTGAAACCGCAACAGCTTTCCACGGAGAGGCGCTTTTATTATTGGCATAAAAGTCCCTTTATATTCGGATACGTGAAATATCTATCCTGCATGTTTCACTGCCACCTCCACAGTTCCTTGTTTTTAATAACATGTGCTTTTTATTAATTCCAATCACTTTCACCCGTCCGGCAAGCGTGGAAAAATAGCATATGACCAAAAGAAAACGTGGAAACAATCTTCACACCCATTGTCTCCACGTTTTATAATCTATAACCTCATTTAATTTTGGATTACTGAATCTTTATCGAAAAGCCTTCATATATCCCTGCCGGTATCTCCGCACCAAAAGAATATTCATCCATGCTGTCCTTTTCAAATCTGTACACCGTCACAAGTTCCTTTTCCGGATCCACGACCCAGTATTCCCTGACACCTGCAGTGCGGTATTTAAATAGTTTCTTATAATAATCCATCTGCCTGCTGGCGGGCGAAACGATTTCTATGATCCAGTCCGGGGCCCCCTCACATCCCCGGTCTGTAATCTTGTCCTTACTGCATATGACGGATAGATCCGGTTCTACATAGTTCCTGTCATTTTCATTCAGAAACACCGCAAACGGAGCCGGAAATACTTCGCATTCACCATGATTTTTCTGGATATAATTTCCAATCTCCCTGTCAAGCAGATGCACAAGCCTCTGATGCTTTGTGTTCGGCGGCGCCATATAGTATATCTTTCCGTCAATCAGCTCTGCCCGTTCCCCATCTGGCAGTGCGTAAATATCTTCTATCGTATGAAGTTCTTCGTTTTTTAATATATCCATCGCACACCCTCCGCTATCATTTATATTATATCCGATACCTGAAGGAAAGACAATCTCCATACAAAAAAATCTGGAACCGCCAGAAACCCCATAAAATATGGGGTAAAAATGGGGTATTCATTCCCAATAAAAAGGGGTACATATACAGAAATGCATCATTCTACAAAGCATGCACATTATTCCCCTACGGCAGTCAATCTTACTTACTACGTATACCAGACCACACCTTATGATGTACGGGAGATTTAGCAAAACAGCGGGAAAATGCATGGCTCAGATTCCTCCAACAGAATCCGTCCTGTCATCTAAAAAGAGAAACGTACACTCACATAAAACATGAAAGAGCCTGTATGGGGATTCCCTCCCTTTATCTCTCTTGCAGCTACGGGTATATGAACAGGACGGTTCTTG
>DLAA01000034.1:4688-7536 GCA_002493835.1 Lachnospiraceae bacterium UBA7060
TATGAACAGGACGGTTCTTGGCAGGTTTTCAACAGCACCCGCAGTGCGCTCCTGTCCTCCCTGCTGTCATCACAGACCGCTATCTTCATCCGCATTTCCTCACTTTTCCGTCATAAGTTATATCGGATTATAGGGCATCCTATCAAACGCCATTGCACAAAACTCCCATAAATTGCACGAAACGACTATAAATCAAATCCAAAATATCACTGGAAGGACTAAAGTTTTTTGCTTCTTCTGTGCCTCTTTCAGGCCCGCCTCTATATCCTCCATCGGTGACATCCTGAACCGGAAGGGCAGGTCTGCATAGAGCGTACAGAATTTTTGCACTAAGTTACCTCTAAAATTCCATGGCTGATAATAAATTCATCCCCGTCCTGCAGACGATGATGGCATGGAGCGAGACATACCTCTGCCCCTAAAGGGGCTTTCTCAGTGCTTCCTTATCCTGGCACAGCCCCATAAGGGCCTGCTGGTTTTGCTTTGACTTCCTACCATAGTACGGCGGTCATACTATCCTTTTATTTACTTCAGCATAATGCAGGCATAAACTTGGCAAACAGATATAACCCCTCTGAACCCGCATCAACTTCATGCGACACACCAGCCTGCATGATGGATATTGTGCCGGGTTCATACGGAATAGTGCTGCCCGCATTTACACACTTTCCGCTGCCCTTTATCACTTCATGCGTTTCTAACTGGGTTTCATGGGTATGGTTCCCAATACTGCAATCGGGAGCAATGCGCACCAAATGGTAGCTGAATTTCCCGTCTGTGTCCTTTGCCGTAATGATGTGTTTCAGCTCAACACCCTTAAAAGCCGGATGCTTAGACCATCCGATCTCCGCAAAGCCAGCCTCTTTTTCCGGCAAAACTAATTTCCCATTGTTAAACAATTCAAATGTATCCATTCTGGCACCTCCGATAAAATATGTAATCTGCCTTACGTTTCAATCATATTCTCCGGAGGCTCTCATGTCTTGTAAAAAATTGCCCTATGTACTCTGCCCTATCTGCTTTTTTGAGCGAACATATTCTGACGGTGATATCCCGACAATCTTCTGGAAAGCCCTGTCAAAGTGGCTCTGGTCATAAAACCCCATTTCCGCAGCAATTCTGCTTATAGTTTTTTCCTCATCCAGCAGCCCCTGTGATTTCCGTATGCGGTTCTGGATACAGAACTGATGCGGCGTCATTCCAACACTGTTTCTAAATTTTCTAATGAGGTAATATTTGCTGACAAAAATATCCGCCGCCAATGTTTCTATGGGCAGTTCCCGTTCCGGGTGGCCGACAATTTTATCAGCCAGAATTTTTATGCCTGCATCCATCGCTTTTTGTCCGCTATCCCAAAGGCGATAGACCTCCCGCACGGAAACCAGCAATTTATCTCCCTGCTCCTTTCCGAAAATCCCCTGTACCGCTGCATCCTTTAACAATTCCCTGAAAATACCTTCTGCCGTTTCCACATCCGTCTCTTCTACAAAAGCAGTTCCTATGCACATAGACAGCAGACGCGCATCCCTCCCCTGACGCACGGAATGTACTGCATAAGGCGGGATGATAAACACATCTCCTCTGCAGCACACCACTTCCCTGCTTTCCAGACAAACAGTAACTGTTCCCTGCGTGACAACCGAAATGACATAATGCCCTACATGATTATGGGAACCAAAATGCTTATCAATATTCTCCGACAACACGAACTCGATTGGGTATTTATCACATTGATAGTAACGCATATTTTCCACTCCTGCCGCATCTATAAAATATTTCCCTGTCACATATTTTAACAGATAAGTGATACTTTCTCAATAATCTGCCGTTATTCCATCTCCCTGAACGTGCCAGCCATTCCTCCCACAAGGCTCCACTGGCACCGTATATAGGTTCAGATTTTCCGTGCTTTTCTGATAAGCCCCACACCGTAGTCTACATGGCATCCCGGACGGATATGCGGCATCAGCCACTTTTCTGCCTACGTCTGCCCGCTGATACGCAGGTGGTGGTTTTCTTCCATATAGGCAATGAGGCGCCTATTTTATTTATGCAAGGCCGCAATGGATATCGTGGCAAAGCATACCGAGCCTGACGCAAACGGGGTCAGGATTGCAGAGCTGGACGAGATGCGGTACCGGGAGCTGTGGCAAGATGCTCTGCCGGTGACAGCCGAAGCTTTTATAACGAAGACCTGCTACACAAATTGTTCGGCATTAACGCGGAGCTTCTGATAGACCACGCGTGGGGATGGGAACCTACAACCATCGCCCTCACAGAATTTCTCCTGACAGATTCATAATTTCCTCTGCATACTTCTTTTTCCGTTTTCCGGCGCAGCCCAGAAAATGCCGGTAACGCTTACAGCAGCAGGAAGCAGCAGGGAAAAAACAATCAGCAGCACATCACGCAGGACAGACAATGGCGCGGTGGCTTTTGCCTTGCCAATGGACTGCAGGAATTATCTTAACCCAAAACACTTCAATAAGCCATACGCTTTATGGATAAAGATTGTGGACTTGAAAAAAGAGGGCTAATAACTGAAAAAGCTATCATCCCTCCATTATTTACTTCCGTCTGCGTTCCATATCCTCTACTGCTTCCATTTGCTGTGGAGGCTTTCCGCTCCACCTCGCAATCTCTGCTTGTTTCTGCCGCTTTTTTCAAAATTGCATAGCCCAGCTCATCTCCACTTTAGCAAAAAACAAGCCATGTTTGCCGGGCTTTCTTTCATGGAAAAGAAAAGTTACTGCATGGCGGCCGGATTTCCCGGCCGCCAAAAGATTTCGCTTTATGTCCTTCTACTGCTCTCACTGATTCGATAAAAATATATTCTTCAGACTGTTTA
>DLAA01000025.1:0-45556 GCA_002493835.1 Lachnospiraceae bacterium UBA7060
TCCGATGGATCTGGAGGAAAATGTCAGACAGCTCCATCAGATGTTGTACCCGGAGGAGAGTTATACGCCTTCTGCGCAGGTGAAGCAGATCAGCGAAGAGATCATTGAGCAGACGGGAGAGTTTCTGCAATGAGAAAGTTATTGATTTATTTAAAGGATTATAAGAAGGAGACGGTTTTAGCGCCGCTCTTCAAGATGTTGGAGGCCACATTCGAGTTGTTTGTGCCCTTGGTGATGGCGGCGATTATTGATCGAGGCATCAGGCAGGAGGATACAGGCTATGTGCTGCGGATGGGGCTTCTTTTGGCGGCGCTGGGATTCATAGGGCTTTTGTGTTCTGTCACAGCGCAGTACTTTGCGGCAAAAGCCGCCGTGGGATTTTCGACAAAGTTAAAATCAGCTCTCTTTGATCATATACAGAGTCTTTCTTTTACGGAGATCGATACGCTGGGTACATCTACGCTGATTACGCGGATGACGGCCGATGTCAATCAAGTGCAGAACGGTGTGAATATGGTGCTGCGTCTCTTTTTGCGTTCGCCTTTTATTGTTTTTGGCGCTATGATTATGGCCTTTACGATCGATGTACAGTCCGCCTTGATTTTTGTGGTGACAATACCGCTTCTCGCGGTGGTGGTGTTCGGCATTATGATGATTACCATGCCCATGTACCGGAAGGTGCAGGCAGGGCTGGACGTGGTGCTTTCGGTAACCAGAGAGAATCTCACAGGTGCGAGGGTGATCAGGGCTTTTCACAAAGAAGAAGAAGAGACCGGGAAATTTAAAGAAAGAAATGATAAGCTCGCAAACTTACAGCTTTCTGTGGGGAAAATATCGGCTTTGACTAATCCGGTCACCTATATAATTATCAATGCGGCTACAATCATTCTGCTCTACACCGGTGCGGTCCGAGTGGATGAGGGCAGTATTACGCAGGGGCAGGTGGTGGCTCTTGTAAACTATATGTCACAGATTCTTGTGGAATTGGTCAAATTGGCAAATCTGATTATAACCATCACTAAGGCGCTTGCCTGCGCTAACCGGATCGAGGCGGTCTTTGAGGTGAGTTCTTCTATGCAGTGGGAAGCTGTGAAGTCGGCCAATGCGGCGATGGAGAACGTGCCGGCGATAGAAGAGAGTGGGATTGATAAGAGCGAACCGAAGATAAAAAAGGAACTTGCTGTGGAATTTTCCCATGTGCATTTGACTTATGCAGGGGCGGGGGCGGAATCTCTCTGCGATATTGACATTGAGGTGCCGAAAGGCCAGACCGTGGGCGTTATAGGAGGCACAGGTTCAGGCAAGTCTTCTCTGGTCAATATGATTCCGCGGTTTTACGATGCCACCCGGGGAGTGGTGCGCGTGGACGGCAGGGATGTAAAAAACTATGGAATGGAAGAGCTCAGGCAGAAGATTGGAGTGGTTTTGCAGCGTGCGGTTCTCTTTCGCGGCACTATCCGGGATAATCTGCTGTGGGGCAGGGCAGAGGCTGCGGATGAGGAATTGTGGGCGGCATTAGAAATTGCCCAGGCAAAGGAGTTTGTGGAGGCAAAAGAAGGCGGTCTGGATGCATATGTGGCCCAGGAGGGGCGAAATTTGTCAGGCGGGCAGAGACAACGGCTCACGATAGCGAGGGCGCTTGTGGCAAAACCAGAGATACTGATTTTGGACGACAGTGCGTCGGCTCTTGATTACGCTACGGAGGCGGCTCTTCGTATGGCGCTTAAGAAACTTTCTCCGGAGACTACGGTGTTTATCGTTTCCCAGCGCGCTTCCTCCATTCAGCATGCGGATCAGATTATTGTGCTCGAGGATGGGGAGATGGCAGGGCTTGGAACCCATGAAGAGCTGCTTTCAAACTGTGAGGTGTATCAAGAAATCTATTATTCACAGTTTGAGAAACAGACTGCCATGCAAAATTGAATGGGCATGGCAGGGGCGGAAGAAAGGCATGGCGAACAGCATAAAGATGAGGGTGATAGATTGAAAAATCATGCCGATGCACTGATTTTCAATCGGTTATTTGAGTCAGAGCCTCAAATATGCCTTGATCGCAGTCGGAAATTTGACATTTCCGACGCGTGTCATCGCAGCAAACTGCTCTGACATGGAGGATCGTGTGATGGGACAGAAGGAAACCTTTGGCAGGGTATTGCGTTATATAAAAAAATATTGGCTGTATTTGGCGGCATCCATCCTGACAGCTGCTGTTACAGTGGCATTGACGTTATATTTCCCGATATTGACTGGACGAGTCATAGATCTTGTGATTGATAGGGGAAGGGTGGACTTCGAAGGTGTGTTTGCTATTCTTATAGAGATGGCGGTGGTCGCCGTCATCACCGGTGTATCCCAGTGGATTATGAATGTGTGCAACAATAAAATGACCTACCGAATCGTGCAGGATATCCGAAACGAGGCCTTTTGCAGGATAGAGATTCTGCCTCTTAAGTATATTGATGCCCACTCTTATGGCGAGGTGGTGAGCCGTGTAATTGCGGATGTGGATCAGTTTGCGGACGGCCTGCTGATGGGCTTTACCCAATTTTTCACTGGAGTGATCACGATATTGGGAACACTTGGTTTTATGCTCAGCGTGAATGTAACTGTCACAGGGGTTGTTGTTCTTGTGACGCCATTGTCATTTTTTGTGGCAGGTTTTATTGCGAAGAAAACTTTCACTATGTTCCATCTGCAGTCGGAGACAAGAGGGGAGCAGACAGCTTTGATTGAGGAGATGGTGGGGAACCAGAAGGTGGTGCAGGCTTTTTCCCACGAAGATGAGGCGCTGGCTCAGTTTGATGAGATCAATGAGAGACTGCAGGATTGTTCTTTGAAAGCAATTTTCTTTTCCTCTCTCACGAATCCCTGTACCAGATTTGTCAATAATCTGGTGTATGCGGGCGTGGCAGTAGTCGGTGCACTCTATGCTATCCGCGGGGGAATCAGCGTTGGCCAGCTTTCCTGTTTCCTTTCGTACGCCAATCAATACACGAAACCTTTCAATGAGATTTCTGGCGTGGTGACAGAGCTGCAAAATGCCCTGGCCTGTGCGGCGAGAATTTTTGCGCTGATTGAAGAGGAGCCGCAGACGCCTGAGCCGGAGAATGCGGTGGTTTTGCAGAATGTGGAAGGGCGTGTGGAACTTTCCCATGTGGATTTCTCCTATGTGCCTGACAAAAAGCTGATTACAGATTTTAATCTTTCGGTGAAGCCTGGACAGCGGGTGGCTATCGTGGGGCCTACAGGCTGCGGAAAGACGACGGTGATCAATCTGCTTATGCGTTTTTACGATGTGGACCGGGGAAAAATCTGTGTGGACGGCCTGGATATCCGGGAGGTGACAAGAAAGAGTCTGCGCGGAAACTACGGCATGGTTCTGCAGGAGACATGGCTGAAGGCCGGAACGATTCGAGATAATATCGTGATGGGCAGGCCGGAAGCTTCGGATGATGAGGTGATTGCGGCGGCCAAGGCGTCTCACGCCCACAGCTTTATCAAGAGACTTGCCAACGGCTATGACACAGTGATAGGTGAAGATGGAGGAAGCCTTTCCCAAGGACAGAAGCAGCTTTTATGTATCACCAGGGTGATGCTCTGTCTGCCGCCTATGTTGATTCTGGATGAAGCGACTTCTTCCATAGATACGCGCACAGAGATCAGAATTCAAAAAGCCTTTGCCACTATGATGCAGGGCAGAACCAGCTTTATTGTGGCACATAGGCTGTCCACCATACGCGAGGCTGATGTGATTTTGGTGATGAAGGACGGCAATATTATCGAACAAGGAAATCATGAGACATTATTGAAAAAGAAAGGTTTTTATGCGAAGCTCTATGAGAGTCAGTTTGCCTCGTAGTAGGATGCATCCTTGTTGTAATCCATGGATTCGGAGCGGATATCTTTGATTGAGCCGTTTTCCCACTCAAAGACAAGATACTGATAAACCACAGTGTGGTGTTCTAAGTATGTTTCATCGGTCAAAAAGGAGAGGAGTGCATCCTTTTCGATTTTGTTATCCTCACAGAAGGTGTCAATGTCAATGGCGGCTCCATCGATAAAAAAGGACGGCAGGATTGTGGTAAGGGTACTGTCAAAAGGAATTTCTTCTGTTGGCAGAAAGCGATAGTCACCGCCGTCTACACTTGACAAAATGTCATAATCTTTATAGGCGGTGAGAAAGACGTCGGGAGAGTCACCGATTTTAATGCCGCGGATGGTCTGTGCCGTCTCTGCGTCAAGATCATAATCAGTGGGGGATAAAAGAGGCTTTTCCTGCCCGCAGCCAATGGTCAGGCAGGAAAGCAGAAGGGCAAGCGAAAGTGCTGCTATCATTTTTTTAGACATAGGTTGTTCCTCTCTTAAGTAATGATATTGAAAAACCCGTGAGCGGTAACTCACGGGTCATGAGAACAGGGGCAGTAGGAATCGAACCCACATCGATGGTTTTGGAGACCACTGTTCTACCTTTGAACTATGCCCCTATAAAATGTTATAACAAAACCACCGAAAATTATTATAGCACAAGTGAATGAGTTACGCAAGAAAAAAGTAAAAAGGTAAAAAGGAGAAAGGAAGAAAATTTATGCTGGAACAAGCCGGATCATTGTTTGACAATATGGAAGCAATGATGTATCGCATTAAGAAGAAAGTTTATAAGGAACGGATGGCGGAATTCAAAGATAAAAACAAGGAGCTTCTTCAGGAGATGATTGGCTTTGTAGAGCAGTCAAAAGATCAGAAGACGGCGGCATCGCAGATAGCGGGAAACCTTGCGGATGCGGTGGAAGCGCGCTTTGCAAAACGGGGAAAGATCAGCGGAAGAAGTCAGATGGACATTAATCTTTTTATGATTTATTATGTGTTTCCCGCAATCCTCATGACGAAGAGCGAGTGCGCCGTGCCTCTGGCGGACGCCATTCGGGATGAATGGCGCGGACGCTTTCGGGACAGTGCACAGCTCGACTATACAACTTTCGAGGAGATCTGCAGCACCTTTCAGGAAAAATTTTTGGGTCTGTTCTAAGGAAGAAACGCTTTTGAAAGCTTTACACTTCTTCCAGGATAAGAAAATCCCAGCGGTGCAGAGGCAGGCGGATCCTTTGGCAGCAGAGGCAGCGTTCTTTTCAGGGGAGAAGGCTGCCTGCTTTTTTTAACAAAAAACTCGATTTTGTATTAGTATAACATAGGAAAATAGAGTATAAAAAGAAAATATTTTATTATACTACCATTTATAAAAGTTTATAAAAGAGCAATCCTTGTGGTTAGGAGAAGTTATGTCAACTAATGGTGCGACAATTTATTTGAAGGCAGAACAGAATGTGGAAGTGCAAAGCAAAGAGGTGTGTGTTAAGGATATTGGCAGACTGACCTGTTCGGATCCCCATGCCCTTGCAAAGGCAAAATCTTTAAGGCTGTGGCAGTTTCAGGAGGATGCTTGTAAGAGGCAGGTTATCAGCATCCTTCGAGTGATAGAGGAAATTGAAAAGGCATGCCCGGGTGTGAGCGTGGAGAATTTGGGAGAGACGGATGTGCTGGTAGAGTGGATTGATGTGGACAGGCACAAGGGCTTTCTACAATGGTGCAAGCTTTCATTTGTGGCGCTGATCAGTTTTTTTGGAACCGCCTTTACCATTATGGCGTTTCACAATGATATCGGAATCAATGATGTATTTTCAAAGATTTATGAGATGATTATGGGAATGCCGGGTGACGGGTATGGGATTCTGGAGCTGTCCTATTCTGTGGGACTTGCGGTGGGTATTATCGTCTTTTTTAATCATATTGGCGGCAGGCGGATTACGAAAGATCCAACTCCAATCGAGGTGGAGATGCGCATCTATGAGGAGGATGTGAACAAGGCGCTTATTGCGACGGCGGACAGGGAGGGAGAGAGCATTGATGTTTCTTAGGCAGTTTCTTTTGGCGGTGATCGGGGGAAGCGCTGGATTGATCGTTTCGGCGGGTGTTTTCACGGTTTTGATCTCCGTGGGGCTGATTCCCCGATTTGCGGGGAAAATGCATGTGGCGTGCAAGGTGTTCGTGCTGGAGGAGATGGTGATATTTGGTACACTGACAGGCTGCTTTTTTAGCGTATTCAGTGAGTGGGGGATGGTCGGGAATTATGTGAGAACCCATAAGATTTTCGGTAATGCGACAGAAGGCGTATGGAATTTTGCCGGCATGCTGATACAGCTTATATTCGGCCTGTTTGCAGGTATTTTCGTGGGGTGTTTGGCTCTTGCAATAGCGGAGATGTTAAACACTATCCCTATTTTTGCCAGAAGAATTGGTTTCCGTCATGGACTGGGAATTGCCATTTTGGCGGTGGCACTTGGCAAACTTGTGGGGAGCCTGATCTATTTTACACAGCGAGTGTTTATGTATGGCGGGTAGTCTGCTCGTCCGTGGATTTTGAGTTACAGCGAAGCTGTGACAGGAAGGTTAGTGGAAGGAGAAATACAGATTATGGAAGAAAAGCGGGTACAGAATGAGGCGCAAAGTCAAAATAGAGAGCTGACACAAAAGGAGAGAGAGGAGGCGTACAGACAGCATGTGGAACAGACGACGCCGAAGTACAGTCTGACGGTACGTATGGCGAAGGCCTTCATCACAGGCGGGATCATCTGTGTGATTGGACAGTGCATTTTGAACTATGCCACAAACAGAATGGGGATTGATAAGGAGACGGCGGGCTCTTGGTGCTCCATGATCCTGGTGCTTACAAGCGTTATTCTCACAGGTTTTAATCTTTACCCAAAGTGTGTCGAGTGGGGCGGGGCGGGAGCTCTCGTGCCGATTACAGGTTTTGCCAATTCAGTGGCATCAGCGGCCATCGAGTACCAGAAGGAGGGCCAGGTGTTTGGCATCGGATGTAAGATATTCACCATCGCCGGGCCTGTCATTCTGTATGGTATTTTTACAAGCTGGGTGCTGGGAGTCATATACTGGGGCGCAAAGTGTCTTGGGTTAGGGTGACGGCTTGACAATTTGTCCTTCTGTGTTATACTCATATTGTCATTGTTAACCAATAATAATAATTGGTTGACGAATGGGGAGTATATCGATAGACAACAGGAGGAATGTATATGGAAAAGATATCTTGTGAGCCGGAAAAGGCTGCGGGAAGGGACAGACAGTCAATTGCCGGACGAAAGATAAGTACGCAGGATATGGTACTTTGCGGGGTGTTTACAACGTTGATTGCGGTGGGCGCTTTTATCAAAGTTCCGGTGCCGGTTGTGCCCTTCACTTTGCAGTTTCTCTTCACTATGCTGGCGGGTCTTCTTCTCGGCGGCAGGAAGGGAGCGCTCAGTGTGGGCATATACATTCTCCTGGGATTAATAGGCCTTCCTGTCTTTGCGGAGGGGGGAGGCTTATGGTACATATGGAAGCCCAGTTTCGGCTATCTGCTGGGTTTTATGCTGGCGGCTTATGTGACCGGCAGGATGGTGGAGCGCAGAGAACGATTGGTGACCGGCTGGGTCATAGCAGTCAACTTTTTGGGACTTTTTATTGTCTATGCAGCGGGCATGATCTATTACTATGTGATTTGTAACTATGTGATCGACACACCTATTGCGGTCGGACCGCTGTTTCTGTATTGCTTTGTGCTGGCGGTTCCGGGGGATATCTGCCTCTGCATTCTGGCGGCACTGTTGACTGCAAAGGTCAAGCCTGTGCTTGACAGGATGGCTGACCGTTAGTGTGCTTGGGAAAATGATAAAAGAAGTCATTGCGCGATGGACTGGATCAGTGTATAAGTGAGCATGGTGAAAGCGGTGGGAAAGAGAGGCGTGGTATTGTGAGTAAAAATATCTTTATCGTGGGAACTGGCACGGATGTGGGCAAGACTTATGTGACCGGTTTGATCATAAAAAAATTGGCAGAGAGCGGCGTGAGCGCCGCCTACTACAAAGCGGCCATGAGTGGCAATGATAGAAGGCCGGACAAAACCCTGGTACCGGGGGATGCCCTGTGGGTGAAGGAGGCTTCTGGGATTGGTCAGCCGCTTGACGAGATGTGTCCTTACATATATGAGAATGCCTACTCGCCTCATCTGGCAGCGCGTATCGAGGGCAGGCCGGTGAAACTTTCCGTGGTTAAGGAGGGATTTCAGAAAGTCAGCCGATCTTACGAGTACGTGACAGTGGAGGGCAGCGGAGGTATTCTGTGTCCTATTCGCTATGACGAGGAAAAAATCATGTTGGAGGATGTGATCAAGGCGCTTGATCTGTCGTGTCTCTTGATAGCAGAGGCAGGTCTTGGCACTATCAACAGTGTGGTACTCACCGCAGCGTACATGCGGGCCAGAGAAATTCCTGTGAAGGGGATTATTTTTAACCATTTTCATCCAGGCGATGTGATGGAAGAGGATAATCTTCGTATGTGTGAGGAACTGACTGGCCTCAAGGTTCTTGCCTGTGTGAAGGAGGGGGACCGAGAGCTTGCCATGGAGGTGGAGGCGCTCAAAGCGTTGTACTGTTGACAAGATAATAGAATGTGTGTGTAATGAAATGAGTTGGCATGGACAGTTTAGAAGAGAGGACAATACATATGATCTGGTATCCGTACGAACAGATGAAAACCATGAAACCGCCTTACGAGATTGTGGATGCTGAGGGCGTTTATCTTTATACGAAGGAGGGGGACCGGATGATCGATTCGATCTCTTCCTGGTGGAGTGTGATCCACGGTTATAAACATCCGGTTCTGACTGAGGCTGTCAAAAGGCAGGCGGATGTGTTTTCCCATGTGATGCTGGGCGGGCTGACCCATGCGCCGGTGCAGGCGCTTTCCGATAAGCTGGCCGATTGGCTGCCGGGGGATTTGGACTACTGCTTTTTCTCGGACTCTGGTTCGGTGGCGGTGGAGGTGGCCCTCAAGATGGCTTTGCAGTTCAACGTCAACAGAGGGGACAGGCGGAGAACGGTGCTGGCTCTTGCGCATTCCTATCACGGAGACACTTTCAAGACGATGGAAGTGGGGGATGATGAGGATTATCACTTTGCATTCGGTGAAAAGAAGGGAGTCATCCACATTCCAACAGAGATTTCCGCTTTGGAGGAGGCTTTTTTGCAGTATCACGGCGAGCTTAACTGTTTCATTGTGGAACCACTTCTACAGGGAGCGGGCGGTATGCGGATGTATGATCTGGCCTTTTTAAAGCGTGCCAGACAGTTGTGTGATGCGTACGATGTGCTGCTTATTTTTGACGAGGTAGCTACCGGTTTTGGAAGGACGGGATATCGTTTTGTGGCGGATGAGGTGCAGCCGGATATACTGGTGCTTGGCAAAGCGCTGACAGGAGGATATATTGGTCATGCGGTGACGGTGGCAAACAGCAGGGTTTATCAGGGCTTTTACGGGGATGATCCCTCACTTGCGCTGATGCACGGCCCTACTTTTATGGGGAATGCCCTTGCCTGCAGCGTGGCTTACGCCTCCATAGAATTGTTTGAAAGTCAGGATTATATGGCGAAGATCCAGAGAATGACAAAAATCATGCATCGGGAAATGGCGGGTTTCTCAAGCCCCAAAGTGAAAGAGGTGCGTATTTTGGGCGGATGTGTCTGCCTGGAAGTGCATAACAGCGCAGCCCTGGCGGGATATCAGGAGTTTGCGAAAAAGAGGGGCGTGTTTGCGAGGCCTTTCTTAAAATATCTTTACGCCATGCCGCCCTATGTGATGACAGAGGAGCAGTTGGTGCAGGTGCTTTCTGTGATGAAAGAGTGGTTTATATAATTTTGCAGGCGGATGAACATTTCTAATGAATAATTATGTAAACTTAACAAGAAATTTAAGGATATTATCAGCTTGCTTGAAAAATATAAACGGATGAGGAAATGGATATGGATATTATAAAAAAATTGCAGGATAAATTATACGTGGGAGAACTTCTCACCAAGGAGGAGATTCTGCCTTTGGCGGAAGCTCCTTTGGAACCTTTATGTCAGGCGGCGGATGAGATACGGAAGCATTTTTGCAAAGATGCCTTTGATCTGTGTACAATCGTGAACGGCAAGTGTGGGAAGTGCACTGAGGATTGTAAGTACTGTGCCCAGAGTGCTCACTATACAACCGCTTGCGGGGAGTCTTACCCATTGCTTTCCACGGAAAAGATTGTGGAACAGGCGAAGCATAATGCCAGCCAGGGCGTGCTTCGCTATTCTATTGTCACCAGCGGCAGACGGCTTTCTGAGGAGGAGGTGGAGCAGGTCTGCGAGAGTATCCGGGCGGTGCGTCGTGAGGTGGGAATAGAGGTCTGCGTGTCCTTCGGGCTTCTCGCTGAGGCTGACTTTCGAAAAATCAAGGAGGCGGGGGCATCCCGTGTCCACTGCAATCTAGAATCTTCGGAGCGGTTTTTCCCGCAGGTGTGCACGACCCACACTTATGCCGACAAAATCAAGACACTGCAGGCGGCGAAGAAAGCTGGGCTTGAGGTATGCAGCGGCGGTATCATGGGGTTGGGGGAGACTATGGAGGACCGGATCGACATGGTGTTTACGGCCAGAGATCTGGGGGTCAAGTCCATTCCGGTGAATGTGCTGAATCCGATTCCAGGTACGCCTTATGAGAACAACCGCATTCTGACAAACGAGGAGACACGCCGTATCGTGGCGATTTTCCGTTTTATCATACCGGATGCGTCTATTCGTCTCGCAGGCGGCAGAGGATTACTCGGCGACAAGGGAGAAGCCTGCTTTACGAGCGGGGCCAATGCGGCGATCAGCGGAGACATGTTGACCACAGCGGGGATTACTGTAGAGACAGATCTAGCGCTTTTGCAGAAACTAGGGTATACTGTAGTTAAAAGATAGCGTTGGAAGGGCTGCGTGCTTTTCCGACAGCGGCAGGAGGATGCGGTATATGTATACATTTCAGTATGAAGTGGTGAGTATTGACGGTGATTACGCGAACTTAAAACGTATCGATGCACAGGAGGACGATTTGAAGCTTGTGGCTCGTGCGCTGCTGCCTCCACAGATCCGGGAGGGAACGAAGCTTCTGTACGAGATGATGGAATATTCTGTGATGGAGGACTAGGTGTATCATTTGAACAGAAAGGAACATGTGGTGCGGGAAGTTCTTCCTGATTCCATCGCGCAGGAGATGGGAATTGAAGTGGGTGATGTACTTCTCGCCGTCAACGACAATGAGATAGAGGATGTGTTCGACTACCGTTATCTGATGAAGGATGAGTACGTGGAGGTGCTTGTGCGGAAGGCTGACGGTGAGGAGTGGCTTTTGGAGATCGACAAGGATTATGACGAGGATCTGGGCGTGGAATTTGAAAACGGCCTGATGAGTGACTATCGGTCTTGCAGCAATAAGTGTATTTTTTGTTTTATCGATCAGATGCCGCCGGGGATGCGGGAAACCTTGTATTTTAAGGATGACGATTCCCGGCTTTCTTTTTTACAGGGCAATTATATTACACTGACCAATATGACTGAGAAGGATGTGGAACGCATTGTGAAGATGCAGCTGGCTCCCATCAACATCTCAGTGCAGACAACAAACCCTGAGCTTCGGTGCATGATGCTGCACAACCGTTTCGCGGGTGAGAAGCTGCGCTTTTTGGATCAATTCTACGCAGGTCATGTGGAGATGAACGGGCAGATCGTCTGCTGCAAGGGAGTCAACGACGGGGAGGAACTGAGAAGGAGTATCACGGATCTGATGAAGTACCTGCCATTTATGCGAAGTGTATCGGTGGTACCTGCGGGAATCAGCAAGTTTCGGGAGGGACTGTATCCCATCGGACTCTTTACAAAGGAGGAGGCCGGGGACATTATCGACATGATTGAGGCGTACCAGAAAACTTGCTTTGACCAATTTGGTCTACACTTTATTCATGCCAGCGACGAGTTTTATATTTTGGCTGAACGGGACTTTCCGGAGGAGGAGCGGTACGATGGATATATCCAGCTGGAAAACGGTGTGGGGATGATGCGGCTTTTTCGGGAAGAGTTTGCGGAGGCGATGCGGACAACTTTTTGTGACCAATTTGGTCAAAAAAGACCAGAAGACGTGAAACACACACTCACCCTCGCTACGGGGCTGTTGGCTTTTTCTACCATAGAGGAGGCAGCGGAAAAAATCATGAGGGTATGTCCAGAACTTACCATTCATGTTTTTGCGATCCGGAATGACTTCTTTGGGGAGACTATCACTGTGGCGGGACTTGTCACGGGGCAGGATCTCATCGCACAGTTGAAGGAGAGACAAGAGCAGGGCATGGATCTGGGTGAGCGTCTTCTGATTCCAGCCAATATGCTGCGCAGTGGAGAGCAGGTTTTTTTGGACGATATCACGGTATCGGATGTGGAACAGGCATTGGGCATCACGGTGACGGCAGTAGAGGCGGGAGGACAGGACTTTGTGGACGCGGTTCTCGACCCTGCATACCGCATGGAGCGGGAGAACGAGGCTTTTGTGTACGTGCAGGGGTATGACAGATGAACCGCTTTGTGGGGACTGTGGACAAGAAACGAAAATTATGTAAACTATTTGCATTGGTAAAAAAGGGACATTGCGTGTAAGCAGAGTAAGGTGGAGATATGGCAGAGTACATTGTAAAAAAACTGAAAGAAAGCGAGATTTCTCAAATTTACAGCACATATATGAAGGAGGATTTTCCGCCTGACGAGCTAAAGCCTCTGAGTCATATTACGAGGAGCATGGAGGCAGGTTACGGTTTTTCTCTGGGAATCTATGGAGAGGGGGATCTTGTGGGCTATGCTGTCTTTATTCTCTGCGAGGAGGCAGGGTGTGCGCTTCTTGATTATTTTGCAATTCAAAAGGATAGAAGGGGAGAAGGGCTCGGGCATCGGGCTTTTTCACTTTTTGAGGCGTATTTCAAGGGGGAACTGCCGCAGATTGGGGGATTGTACATGGAGTCTGAGAGGGTTGACGCGGCTGAAAATGAAAAGCAGCGTCTGACAAGGGAGAGGCGCATTGCCTTTTATCTCTCCTGCGGGTGCAAGATGACAAAATTGAGGTCTGTTTTGTTTGGTGTGGACTACAGTGTGCTCTACTATCCCTTTGAAAAAGAAGGGCAGGAGGCTTCCTTGGAGGCGCTGGATGTGCTCTACCGGCGTATGTTTAAGCCAGAGCATTATCGCCGTTTTGTGAGCCTTACAACAGAGTAAGGGAGTGGGGATTACTATGGAGAATCAAAATCGTGTTATTGGTCTGTTGGCCCATGTGGACGCGGGAAAGACGACATTGGCAGAGCGCATCTTATATACTGCAGGAGAGATTCGAAGCTTTGGGCGGGTGGATCACAGGGACACCTTTCTGGATACAGACCGGCAGGAGCGGGAGCGTGGTATTACTATTTTTTCCAAGCAGGCCCGCTTCTCCTGGAAAGACATGGATGTGACGCTTTTGGATACGCCGGGGCATGTGGATTTTTCTGCGGAGATGGAGCGGACGCTGCAGGTTTTGGATTGTGCTGTGCTCATCATAAGCGGAGCGGACGGAGTGCAGAGTCATACGCTGACGCTGTGGAGGCTGCTGGAACGCTATCACGTTCCGGTTTTTATTTTTATCAATAAGATGGATCAGCTGGGAACAGATGAAAAGGTGCTGCTTGCCGACCTGCAAAAGCAGCTGGACGGGCGGTGTGTGGCTTTTGACAAAGATACATTTTGGGAAGATGTTGCGGTTTGTGACGAGGGTTTTTTGAATGCCTATTTACAGTGGGAGGAGGATGGAAAAGAGCCTTTTACCGTACCTTTTGCCCCGGAGGAGATCGCGGGACTGATCGCAGGGCGCAGACTATTTCCCTGTTTTTTTGGTTCCGCGCTCAAGGGAGACGGGGTGGAGGGGCTTCTCAATGCTCTTTCAGTCTATTCTCCGAAACCGCAGTATAAAGAGAATTTTGGCGCAAGGGTTTTTAAAATTACTTTAGATGCGCAGGGCATTCGTCTGACGCATATCAAGGTGACCGGTGGAAGTCTCAAGGTGAAACAGACGATAAAAATAGCAGCAAGCAGGGAGACTAGCTCTGAAGCGGGAGGAGTTGATAGGCCGGGATCTGACCAGGAGGAAAAGATTGACCAGATCCGTCTCTATTCCGGTGAGAAATATACCACGGTGCAGGAGATTGGAGCGGGAAGCATCTGCGCGCTGACAGGCCCAGTACATACTTTCTGCGGACAGGGGATCGGTGCGGAGGGAGAGAACACGATTCCTTTTTTGGAGCCGGTGATGACCTATCGTCTGGAGCTGCCGGAAGGCTGCGATGTGCACGATATGTATGCAAAGTTATGTAAACTTGAAGAGGAGGATCCACAGCTGCACATTGTCAGACAGGAAGGGAGCGGGGAGCTTCACGCGAGACTTATGGGAGAGGTGCAGATTGAGATTTTGAAAAATCTGATCTATGAGCGCTGCGGTGTGGAGGTGTCTTTCGGCGAGGGGACCGTTCTCTACAAAGAAACGATATTGGATGTGGCTGAGGGGGTAGGACATTTTGAGCCGCTCAGGCATTATGCAGAAGTGCATTTGATTCTGGAGCCGGGGGAGCGGGGAAGCGGCCTTACTTTTCGCAGTCAATGCAGTGAGGATAAGCTGGACCGGAACTGGCAGCGGTTAATTTTGACCCATCTGGAGGAGCGAACGCATCTTGGCGTTCTCACAGGGTCGCCCATCACGGATATGCAGATTACGCTTGCATCGGGAAAGGCGCATGTCAAGCATACGGAGGGCGGCGATTTTAGGCAGGCCACATACCGGGCGCTCCGACAGGGGCTGTGCCGGGCGAAAAGCCTGCTTCTGGAGCCTGTCTACTGTTTTAAAATAGAGCTTCCTGCGGCATTGGTCGGGCGCGCCATGACGGATATACAGGCCATGAGCGGGCGGTTTCATGCACCGCAGACATTGGGGGATCAGGCGGTTTTGGAGGGGACGGTGCCTGTCTCGGAGTTTGGGGGTTATCAGACGAAAATGCTTGCCTACACCGGCGGAAAAGGGCGGCTTTTCACAAGACTGAAAGGTTATGAGCCTTGTCACAATGCTGAGCAGGTCATTGAGGAGATCGGCTACGAGGCAGAGCATGATACGGATAACCCCTGTAGTTCGGTATTCTGTGCCCATGGGGCGGGCTTCGTGGTGGAGTGGGATCAGGTGGAGTCCTACATGCACTTGGAGCCTGCGCTGAAGCCGGGATGGCGGCTTTTGGACGGCAGGATTTATGGTGTGGACGAAGTAAACTCATATGGTCAAAATATGCAGAATGACGATGGAACAGAGGATTTTGCAAAACAGTTTGCCAGGCGAAACGCTTCTGTGAAATCCACAACTGACTTTATTAGTCAAGACGAGGTGGAAGAGATTTACAAAAGGACCTTCGGGTCAAAGGAGCCGAAAAAGAAGGGGTGGGCCAGGACTATACGAGCGAAGGCGCTGCCTGTGCCAGAGGTGGAGTATCGGGGCGGGCAGATGAAGCGGGAGGAGTATCTTTTGGTGGATGGCTACAATATTATTTTTGCCTGGAAAGAGCTAAGTGATCTTGCCAAGACAGATCTAAACGCCGCCCGGGGAAAACTGATGGACATCTTGAGCAATTTTCAGGGCTACCGAAAGATGCATTTGATTCTTGTGTTTGATGCATACCGGGTGAAGGGTAATCCGGGCAGTGTGGAGCATTATCATAATATTGATGTGGTATACACGAAAGAAGCCGAGACGGCGGATCAGTATATTGAGAAGGTGACTCACGAGATGAGTCGGAAAAACCTTCATGTGCGTGTCGCGACTTCCGACGGTTTGGAACAGATTATTATCATGGGGGCGGGGGCGATCCGTGTCTCTGCCAGGGAACTGTATCAGGAGGTGCAGGCGGCTGAAGAGGAGATGAGGGATTGGTTGACATAATACTTTGCATCGTATGCGGCATAAGCAGACTCGGTTTGCGCTGCTTATCAGAAACCGCCATAGACATTCTCGCATGCGGGCATGCCGCCTTTCTGAGCTGTTTTCTGACTCTGCTTATGCGCGTATTTTAAGATTTTTATAAGAAATCCCACGACATTTTTATAAGGACTTATTTTTATGATAGGTGCAGGCTTAAGGAGAAGGGGGAAGTTTTTTCGATGAATGAATGTGTGCTGGTGGTGGACGATGACAGGGAGATTGTGCGGGCGATTGCCCTTCTTTTGGAGAAGGAGGGGTATCGGGTATTGAAGGCCTATGACGGCATGGAGGCGCTGCGGATTCTGGCGGAGACAGAAGTACAGCTCATCATCATGGATGTGATGATGCCGAAATTGGATGGGCTTTCTGCCATGATGAAGATCAGGGAGCGCAAAAACCTTCCCATCATCGTTCTGAGCGCGAAGACAGAGGATACAGACAAAATCTTGGGACTCTCCATGGGGGCGGACGACTATGTGGCGAAGCCTTTTAACCCGCAGGAGCTGGCGGCCCGGGTGAAAAGCCAGCTTCGCAGGTACACGCTGCTTGGAGGAATCCACGCACAGCAGGAAGAGGACGAGATAGCGAACGGAAGGCTCTGCTATCGTCTTGGGGAGCGCACGCTCTACGCGGACGGGGAGCCGGTCAGACTTACCGCAACGGAGACAAAGATCATGGAGCTTCTGATGAAAAACAGGGGGCGCATCTTTCCGGCGGAAGAGATTTATGAGAGAGTCTGGGAAGAACCTTCTTTTGCACCGGAAAACACGGTGATGGTGCACATCCGTCATATCAGGGAGAAAATTGAACTCAATCCGAAAGAGCCAGAATATATAAAGGTGGTGTGGGGCATTGGGTACAAAATGGAAAAAATGTAAAATAATATGCGGTTTTTTGGCTTTTGCAGTGGGATTGTCTATGCTGATCGTGCATCTGGTTCCGGCGGCGGCTCTGTTTGCAGTTTTTGGCATAGACGTTTTTGGGCAGCAGCCGGCGGATTATCAGAAGAGTGAAGAATTTCGGAATTTGATCAGCGGAAGGCTGTCGGATCTTTTGGGGGTGGCCACCGGCGGGAAGACCTTTTCAGCTTCCGATCTCCATGAGGGGTACGGCTATGACAGTGTGAATGACGTGTATACGAGTTATTCTTATACGGAGGACTATGACAGATATTTGAACGAGGCGGCCATAGCGCAGGAGGAGACTGTGGTGGAGGAATCCCCGGCGATGTCCTTGGAGAATTTTGGCGGCAGTATCGACGATTATCTCGAGTATCTCGCAGAACAGCAGGCACATTATGAGGAAATTGCCACGGAGTATGGAGTTGCCAGTGCGGACGAGTACAATGACTATTATGGTCACTACGGATATGAAAGTCTGGACGATTATATGGCGGATATGGCCCGAAACAGAAATATTCTCTATGCCGTGGTTTATCAGGGCAGACTGCTCTATACAAATATCGAAGGCTATGCGGAAAAGGCGGGAGAGGTCTGGGAGAATGCGGATTTTTCCGCCGGGCTTGACGAGAAAATGTACAACTTTACGCTCTGGTATAACCGGACAGGCGACGGCAAGGTGCAGATCGTGAAGGACGGCCGCGAGGAGGACGTGTACGGGGATGGCGTCTACAGCGATTACAGCCGTTGGAAGGTGCCTGGCTATGCAAACTATAAGCTTGGGGAATCGATGAAGGAAGCGGTGGTTTTTCTGGCGGCGGCAAGGGTGCCTCAGCTATATCTCGTGCAGGATGACGAGGACGGCAGTGTCGAGCAGTATGGAGACAGACTCTGCCAGATGCGGTCAAATGCGATTAATCTGCGCAGTGTAGCTATGCAGAATCGGATAATACTGACTATATCGGTCATTCTTCTGACAGTTTCGCTTCTCATGTGGAAAAGCAGACGGTTGGGTGTGAAGGCGGTCGGGAATTTTCTCGGGAAATGGTGTCTGGAACTCAAAATTCTACTGGGCATTGTGCTGTTGACTATTTTGGTAAACAAGAGCGCAGGCATGCTGGGACAGCTGGTGTGGTGGCTCAGAGAAGGTTTTTCCTATTATTGGAGCGGCGACTGTGTTTACGAGGTGATAAAGTACACGAGGGCAGGGCGATATCTCGCCGCTTTCTTCTGGCTCATCTATCTGGCGGTTCTGGACTGGCGGGTGAACGGAAAGAGGCAGAAAAGACCTCTCTTTGATCTGCTGAAGGTGAAGGATTTTAAATACCCGATTCAGAAAAGACTGGTGAGAAGGCAGCGGCTTACGCTGATTGCGGAGCTGATCCTGATTGTGGTGTTTGCGGTTTCTATCTGTATCCTGCATTTGTTTACAGGAGCGTATTTGGACTATCTCACGGGGGGATATGCCTATGATTACAATTATGAGGCGGCGGAAGCTATAGCGGTAGATACGGGGGTTCCTCTCGGAATCGGGAGTGTTTATATGCTGATGGTGTATGTGATTTTCAGCGCGCTGTTTGTGTCCACAATAATCACCGCCTGCAGTTTAAAGAAAAATCACAGGCTGGCAGCGGACATCGGTGCGCTGAGTGACCAGATTCTCTCTGTGCGGGAAGGCAATCTGACGGAAAAACTGACGTTGTCTGAAGGTACAGACCTGCAAGAGGCGGCGGAAAATTTAAATGAGATTCAAAAGGGCATGGAGACGGCGCTTCGGGAGCAGATGAAGAGCGAACGGATGAAGGTGGATTTAGTGACAAATGTGTCACATGATATCAAGACGCCGCTCACATCCATTATCAGTTATGTGGAACTGCTCAGACAGGAGCAGGGTCTTCCGGAGCATGTGAAGGAATTTATCCGGATTCTGGGAGAGAAATCCGAGCGGCTTAAGAATATTGTGCAGGATGTGTTTGAGATCAGCAAGGCAACCTCGGGACAGCTTCCGATCAAGATGGAAGTTCTGGATATGGGAAAACTTCTGCGACAGACGCTTGCGGACATGAATGACCAGATTAGTCAAAGCAGTCTCACCTTGAAAGCGACGATCCCTGAGACGCCGGTTCCCGTGTTGGCGGACGGACAAAGGCTTTATCGGGTGTTTCAGAATCTGATGCAGAACGCTTTGCGGTACTCGTTGGAAGGATCCAGGATTTTTTTGCATCTCGCTGAGGAAAACGGGCAGGTGATTGTCAGTTTGAAAAATACATCCAGCGTGGAGCTTTCGGACAGCAGGGATTTTACAGAGCGTTTTGTGCGCGGCGATTTAAGCCGCACCGACGGCGGAAGCGGCCTGGGACTTTCCATCGCCAAAAGTTTTACGGAGGCCTGCGGCGGCCGCCTGTCTGTAGAGACCAATGCGGATCTGTTTACCGTGACGGTCATTTTTCCAAAAAGCGGGCAGGAAATCGCGACATTGTAAAACCAAAATTGAGCGCGCAGGCGCTCAATTTATTCTAGTAGGAAATCGCGACATTGAATCCGAGGCCGCGAAGCGGATCTCGCAATCGAGCGAAGCTCGATTTTTTACAAACATCAGCCCAAAGGTACCGATGCCGCAGTTGCACGATACCGTGGCTGATGCTTTCTGCAGGATAACTTTGTCAAACTTGATATATTGTTCCACCATCTCTACGATCTCATCGATTTGTTTCACGCTGCAGCCGGCGTAGGTGACGAAAAGAATGCGGGTATTGATCTGTCTGCTGTGCCTAAAGAGTTTTTTCACATATTGTCTGGCTGCTCTTTGCATACTGCCGGATTCGATCCACCACAGTTTTAGTCGGTTCTTGGATATAGAGAGAACCGGATGGAGATTTAGTATGTCGCATAGTCTATGGATGGCGGTGCTTATTTTGCCATTTTGGTAGAGGATGGCAGTGTTTGGCACAAGAAAATTAGTGAACACTTTTTCCCGGTATTCGTCCAGGGCCTCACAAATTTCTGATACATTTTTTCCCTTTTCAGTCAGCATGGCGGCGTAGAGAACCATGAGACCGTAGCCGCTGCTGATGTGGCCGGAATCTAACACAGTGACGTTGTCGAAAGTCCTGGCTGCTTGGGTGGCGCTGGGGTAAGCGCCGCTTAAATCTAAGGCAGCGGTGATGTGGATGATATGTTCTGCTTCGTCCAGAATCTCGGCAAAAAAATACTCGTATTCGGAAGGTGCTGCGGTGGAAGAGTGGGCATGGTTTCCTTCCGTCTGCAGATAGGACAGCAGACTGTCGGAAGAAATTTCAAACAGGTCACAGAAACGTCCCTCTCCTGTATGGACATAGCAGTACATAAGACGGATATGGAAGCGATCTAAAAGATCGCGCGGCAGATCACAGATACAGTCGGCGGTAATGGCGATTTTGCGTTTACGCGCACTGTTTATCTGATTCAGTTCTTCTATATTATCCTTTTCTTCCTCGTTATCCGCAGCGATGAACTCGATTAGCTCGGGAGACAGATATTTCAAGAGGCTGGATTCCAACAGCTGTGTGCTGACAGGTTTTGCCAGATACCCGTCGAAGCCTCTGCTCTGATAGAACTGTTCTGCATCTGTCATGACGTTGGCGGTCAGGGCAATCACAGGCGTCTTTTGACAGAAGCCTCTGGTCTGACTTCGGATGGCCTGCAGGGCAGCTTCTCCATCCATATCCGGCATCATGTGATCCATGAGAATGACATGATAGGCATTTTCAGCTGTTCTTTTTAAGGCTTCTTTGCCGCTCTCAGCCGTATCTACCTTTACCTTGGTATCGCGCAGAAGTTTTTTGGCTACCAACAGATTCATAGAATTGTCGTCTACTACAAGAATGCGCGCATCTGGAGCGATAAAGCTCTGACGGTAGACGGGGCGCTGGTTCAGCTGCTTTTGTGCGGCAAAATTGATAATACCGATGGGCCGTGCGTTGACGACACGCTGTTTCAGTTCTATGGTAAAGACGGAGCCTTTATGGTAGACACTGTCTACGGTGATTGTGCCGCCCATCATCTCTATGAGCTGTTTGGAAATAGTAAGACCCAAACCAGTGCCTTCGATATTGCGGGTGTCTGACTCATCCACCCGCTTGAAAGAGTGGAAAAGGTCATCCAGGCTTTCCTTTCGGATACCTATGCCGGTATCTTTCACGGATATGCGAAGGAGCAGCTGATCGGCGGCAACGCGCTCACCCTTTACACTTAGCGTTATGGAGCCGGATTCTGTATATTTCACTGCATTGGTCAATATATTAGTGATAACCTGCTTGATACGTATCTCGTCGCCGTAGAGCATGGAGGGAATTTCAGGATCAATGTCCAACTTGAATTCCAGATCTTTTTGATGTGCCCGGATCCAAATTAGATTGACTAGGTCGCTAAGCATGGAACTGATTTCATACTGTGTCGGCACAATGTCCATTTTGCCGGATTCCAGTTTGGAGAGATCGAGAATATCATTTATGATGGTGAGCAGCATTTTGCTGGCATTTTGGATGTTGAGGGCATTTTCCGCTATCTCGTCAGAGATGTCCTCCCGAAGGATCATTTCATTTAAGCCGATGATGGTGTTGATGGGAGTGCGTATTTCATGGCTCATATTCGTAAAAAAGGCGTCTTTGGAGCGGGCAAGCTGTTCCACTGCTGCCTTCTGCTGCTTGGCGAGCTGCTTTTCTTGTTCATAGGTTCTGGCCTGAATCTTTAAGAGAATGCCAATAAAAAAACTTACACAGACCAGGGCGGTAAAAGAGTCCGAAAAAAAGTAAAACCGGGTTGAATTTGATATGAACTCAGGCCGGCAGTAGGCAAACAGGTAAGTTCCCAGAAAGGAGAGAAGGGAGAGTGATACGGCTAACAGAAAGGAACGTCCTTCAAATAAAAGAAAAATATAGACAAGTCCCAGTACGAACCAGACAGGCATGCCGCTCTGGACTGCGCCGCTCGTGATAAAAAGCAGGGGAAAGAAGACTACATTGGTGCCGATGGCGAGAAGCCAGGAAGCCAGTCTGCTGTTATTCTGCGTGATTGTGAGCCGAATGGATATGCCGGAAATCACACAAATGGGCAGCAGCGCGTATAAAACTTTGGGATCGGCTCCAGGAAGGACAAGTATTATGCCGATCACAGAGGATGCAAAAGCCAGAAGCATAACTATCCGGTTGATTTTTTCTTTTAGTTCAAGATGGCTGGGAAACAAAGTTCTAAAAAAGTATTGGATTTTCTTACGCATACGTTATTTTTCCATCCTTTCTAAAATTTCGGAGGCGCCTAGGAAATCAAATTCAGCTGTCAGCTGCCGGATTTGTTTTGCATTTTCAGAGAAAGCGCTGTCCTGCCCAGGAAAGTTTTCCAGCAAAGATAAGAGATCCGAAAGCCCCTCACTTTCAAAAGAGAATAATTTTTCTTTTATCTGTGCGAGCAATTTCGTTAAACACAGTTCGACATCCCCAGTGTCTTCAGCGGGTACAGGTGCTGCTGGGAGAACGGTATCTGCCGGAGCGTTTTCGGTTCCTTCATTAGTGTCAGACCGGCTGTCTGTATTGGGATAGATAAAGCGATTGCCGTCCAGAGCCTGTAAAAGTCTGTCATGGTTTTCCATCATAGCTTCGTGGTGTGTCAAAATATAGTCGATCCGGTTCTCTTTGCCGGCCATTTCCAGTTCTTTTGCCATTTCGGAGAGTCCGCCTGCGCCGATACCTTTGGCGTTGCTTTTCAAAGCATGGATGCAGATTACGTAATTCTTCCAGTCATGGTTCTTGAAATAACTGGACAGATTTTCCCGGCGTTTTTTTCCCTCCGCGTGGAAGATAGCGGTGATTTCCCGAAATCCTTCTTCATCTGCGCAGTAAGCGAGAGCTTGTTCCAGGTTGATGCCGGCCCGGGTCAGCTTGCGTTTTGCTTTGGAGAATGCGTCATTGTCTTGCTCAGGAGTGCCGTCAGCGTTGGCAGAAATAGGGGGTTCCTTTTCCAATGACGGATTGTCTGCCGGAGGTTTCGCACTTTCGTCTTCCACCACCGGAATCTGCATCTGGGAAGGCAGGTAGCGCCGCAGAATGCGGTCCAGAACACTCAGCTCGATGGGCTTTGCGATAAAATCGGTAAAACCTTCCGCCATAAACATTTCTCTGGCACCGCCGATGGCGTTGGCCGTGAAGGCGATGACAGGAAGAGACTGATAGTAAAGCCCTGGTTTTTGGCGGATTTTGTGCAGGGTTTCCACGCCGTCCATCTCCGGCATCATATGATCCAGAAAAACGCAGTCAAATTCCGGTGTGTTCAGCTTTTCCAAAGCTTCCTTTCCACTGCCGGCCATGGTCACTTTTAGTTGATAGGGCAGAAGAAGCCTTGCCATGACCTTCAAATTCATGGCATTATCGTCCACTATAAGGACATTGGCCTGGGGAGCGGTAAACTTGTTATGTAAACTCGATAGATGCTCTTCACCGTAAAAAACTTTTTGTCCGTTAAAGACTGCAGCGATGGATAGTATGGTGAAGGGCTTATAGATGCGCAGCATATTTCCCGGCACCAGCATTTGCTGATCGTAGTCTAGAAATAGTACTACTGTGTGTTCTGCAGAAAGTCTGTCAAAGAATGGTTTGTCCTCGCAGTATTCCTCCCAGCCGATGAAGATGTGGGAGTAGCTTTCACGTTCTGTACGGCGCTTCAATTCGGGGAGATTTCTGCAGATGCGGAAGGGAAAACCGAATTGGCTGACGATATGCTGGATGCAGCTCTCATAACCCTCACGCACTACGGTGTAATTATATTTTTCCAGATTGATGTAGCAGACTGCGAAAAGATGCTTCTTGTCTTTGATGGAGACAATTGGTGTCTCATCCAGAAGTTTTTGCGGGATCGTAAATTGAAATTCGCTGCCAGCGCCGGGAGTGCTGTTCACAGTGATAAAGCCGCCCATGCTGCGGATCAGTGCTTGAGTGATGGCAAGGCCCAGTCCCACGCCGCCTTCCTCTCTGCTGCGCCTGGAGTTGACTTGACTGAAGCTTGTGAAGATTTTTTCCATGTCGGCACGCTCGATACCAATACCGGAGTCCTTAATACTCACTTGCAGGTTGATGCCGTATTTTTCTCTGCGGCTTTTGATCCGCAGGATTACACCGCCTTCTTTGGTAAATTTGATGGCGTTACTTAGGAGATTCACGATAATACGCCGCAGTTTCTGCTCGTCCCCAAGCAGATTACTTGGCAGATCGGCGTCACAGTCCACGATCAGTTCCAGGTGCCTGCCATTGTCCATGGTTAGTGCCATATTGATGATGTCGGTAATGGTGGAAGTGATGTTGTAACTTTCCTCCGCCAGTTCCAGCTTTCCCGTGCCCAATTCTGAAAAGTCCAGAATATTGCTGACTGTGGAGAGAAGGTTCCTTCCGGCGGTTTGGATATCCGTCACATCGCGCCGTACATCCATAGGCAGGTTTCCCTGCAGAATGGCTTCGCTCATGCCGCAGACGGCATTGATAGGGGTGCGGATTTCATGGGAGACATTGACAAGAAAATCATCCTTACTGCGTTGGGCGATTTCAAGTTCTTTGATGTTAGAAATCAAAAGGTCGTCTGCTTCCTGACGGTTTTTCTGGATGATCCAGATGACTGCGGAAATCGTATAGAGGGAGAAAAATTGGATAACAAGCTGCAGAATATCGTGTGCGGAAGAAATCTCGATCGTCCTTGTGACAAGACCGTGATATACAAAGAGAAAAGGGGGGATGATGAATCCCGGATAGAGAATCCGCCGGATATTGAATATGCTTAGCAGAACAATGACACCTGCCATAGTGACGAGCAGGAAAGAAAAGCTCTCAGTAAACAGGGCGTAGAGGATAAATTCAGCCCAGCACATAGTGGAGATGAACTGCGCCCTGCGGGGATGATCCCATTGTTCGCGGACATAGACGAACCATCCGCTAAACAACGGGAGAAATAGAAGCTCTCTGATATAGATATTCCAACCGGAGAGCAGTGCTGTGATAAACATGGCAAGTGTATAAATGCTTAAGAGGAACAGCACAAGGCGTTCCAGCTTTTTTTCAGTTTGATTGGTGTTGAATTGTGTATTGTTCAAGGCAGGTCACAACTCCTTATTCTTGCTGTAACAAAGGTTCAGATGACAGAATGTTTCGCAGTATCAGGTTTTGGCATCGTTAATGTGAAGAACTTCTTTCAGCTTCGGGAGCATTTCAATAAATACATCTATGATGACCGGATCAAACTGTGTGCCGCGGCCCTCCGACATGATCTGCATGATGCGCTCAATGGGGCGGACGGGAGGTTTGTAACAGCGTTCCTCGTAGAGGGCGTCGAAGACATCCGCCACGGACATAATCCGTGCGGAGAGAGGAATATTGTTCCCCGAAAGGCCGGCGGGATATCCAGTGCCGTCCCACCGTTCGTGGTGGTAGAGGGCAATATCCGCCACCAGCCGTACATAGTGTTCATCCTCAATATCTCCGATGATTGTCTGAATGATTTTCCGGCTGTGGGTAGTATGTAATTTCATAGTTTCAAACTCTTCCGGTGTTAATTTCCCCGGCTTTTGCAAGATGGCGTCGGGAATTTTGATTTTACCCACATCGTGAAGCGGGGCGGCCTTACAGAGATCTTCAATGTAGGGGGCAGTGAGCTCTTCGAGGAAGAGCCCTCTGGAAAGCAGTTCATCAGCGATCATTTTGACATACATCTGCGTATTTTTCACATGTTTACCGGTGCTGCCGTCTCGGCTCTCAATCAGATTTGCCATGCCAACGATGACGGAATCCTGGATTCGGCCAAGACGCATGGCGTTCTCAGCGATCTTCTGCGCCTGAATGTTCACCATATCCTCCAGGTTGTGACGATATTGGTCAAGCTCGATAGTCTTGCTGACACGGCTTAGGAGTATGTCCGGCACGAAAGGCTTCGCAACGAAGTCCATGGCACCCATCTGGAAGCATTTGATCTCTGTCTCAGCAAGAGCGTCTGCTGTCAAAAAAATGACGGGGATATTTTTGGTTTGGTCATTTGAACGAATCCGTGACATGACCTCGAAACCGTCCATCTCCGGCATGTTGAGATCTAACAGGATCAGGTCGGGACGATGCGTCTCAAGATATTTTAAAGCCGCAGCTCCGGAAACAGCGGCGGCTATGCGGTACTGCGGACTAAGAAGTCTCTGGGCAAGTGAAAGATTGGTATGGTCGTCGTCTACCACCAAGATGACATTTTTCATGGAAAACATCCCCTTATTTGCATATCAGATAATCAAAATATTTCTACGTCAATTATATGTCAAAATCGGTATAAAAGCAAGAAATCGAGAGGCTTATCGGTAACAGATTTTGACAGGGTGAATTGTTTGCGCAACGTACCGTATTTATGTTATGATTAATTATATATTAACTAAAGCGGATGGAATTTAGAATATGGAACAAAGTACTAGGAAGCAGAGCGAAGACAAAGTGAGATTACAGGAGAAAGCCGGGAGACAGACAGAGCTTCAAGACGGGATTCCGAAGAGGCTTTGGTCGGTCTATGAGAAGGCTTTTCTCTCTTTTTCGCCGGAAGAAAACCGCAAATTTACAAGGAGCACGGAGAAGCAGCTCGGCCAGTTGGAGCGCCGTATCATTCGCAAGAAAAGGCAGGAAAATCATCAAGTGCTGGCGGATATGAAGGATCTGCATAAAAAAGTGGCGCAGATTGGTTATACCGTGGTGCTCAAGGATACCCGGTGGCTTAAGAAATACCGCCGTGTGGTGCGGCTTTTAGCGAAACTGGACATTGGTTTTTTGAAGAAAATGGCGCCGGGTGCAGTGCCGGATGATATTGCCGGGATGGAGAAGACGGCAGCGCTTCTTCGGACGAAATCTCTCTATGAGATATACAAAGAAGAGTACATGCAGTACTTGGTGGGGCAGCGGATTGAGGAGCTGATGGAGGCGGAGCCGGAGAGGCAGTACCCGGAGGCCAGGGGAATGAAGCGGCGCTTTATTCTCCATATCGGGCCGACCAACAGCGGCAAGACCTATGAGGCATTGCAGCGCTTAAAGCAGGCATATCACGGAATTTATCTGGGGCCGCTTAGGCTTTTGGCACTGGAAGTCTATGACCGTATGATGGCGGCAGGGATTCCCTGCGATATGGTTACAGGAGAGGAAACTATCCGTACGCCGGGGAGTTTTGTCCAGGCTTCCACGGTGGAAATTTTGGATATCAGGGAAACATATGATATTGCGGTGATTGACGAAGCGCAGATGATGGCTGATGAGAACAGGGGCAGTTATTGGACGAGGGCAATTCTTGGGATCCGGGCGGAAGAAATCCATGTCTGCTGTTCCGGCACGGCGGAGAGCCTTTTAGTCAGAATGCTTGCGCGCTGCAAAGATGAGTGTGAGATTGTTAGGCATAAGCGTAATACGAAGCTGCAGTTTATCCCCGAACGTTATGATATGGCCAAGGATGTGGAACCGGGAGATGCGCTGATTGCTTTTTCAAAGAAAAATGTGCTGGCTATCGCAGCTGCTTTGGAGGGACGCGGCATCCATGCCAGTGTGATTTACGGGAATCTCCCGCCTCAGACCAGGCAGGAGCAAGTGCGGCTGTTCACGGAAGGGATCAATCAGGTGGTGGTGGCAACGGATGCCATCGGCATGGGAATCAATCTGCCGATCCGCAGAGTGGTTTTTATGAATACAACGAAATTTGACGGTGTGGGGAAGAGGCGTCTTCTCGCGGAGGAGATCAGACAGATCGCGGGCCGGGCAGGCCGGTACGGCTTTTATGACACCGGCTATGTGCAGTCAGCGATGGACATGGAATATGTGGGAAAGAAGCTTGCGGAACCATTTTATCCGCTTCGCAGGGCAAGGGTTGGTTTCCCGGAAGTGCTTCTTGACATAGATATAGAGCTCGATGAGATTATAGAGGCGTGGGAGAAGACCGGTAATCCGCCTATGTACGATAAAATCTCCATGAAGGAGAGTGTTGACAAGTATAGATATCTGAGGGATTACAGAAAAAAGATTTCTTATATGGAAGATAGGAAGCTGGTGCTTACCCTGATTACCTGTCCTTTTGACGTGAAGGACAGAGAGGTGCTTAGGCTGTGGCTGCGCTACTGTGAAAAGCCCGAAAAGAGGCAGGACTGTCCTATGCTTCCAAGGGATTTTTCACTGGAGGGATTGGAATCTTATTATAAGCAGCTTGATCTCTACACGCAGTTTTCTGCCAGAATGGCTTGGGTGGTTGACAAGGAAGAGGTGGCTGCCAACAGAGAGTGGGCTCAGCATGAGATAGGCGAGCTTTTGAAAGATGATAAAGGGCAGTTTGAAAAAAAATGCCGTGTCTGTGGAAGATCGCTTGCATGGAATGCGGCATATCCGATCTGCGACCGCTGTTATCGGAAGATGGGGAAGGAACAGCTATGATTTACACCTACTATACAGATGTAGGATGTCTTGATAATGACGTTCTGTTTCAGGAAAAGCTTTATCGTGTCTCACCCTACAGGCAGCAAAAGATTGCGCTTTTGCGGCACAGGAAGGACAAAAATAGAAGTCTCGGTGCGGGGCTTCTGCTGGATCATGGACTTGCTCTCTACGGCCTGCAGGAGAGAAGTGCAGAGTTTGAGATCGGGAAGTGGGGCAAGCCTTCTTTGAAATATCATCCGGAGATATGTTTTTCTGTGTCTCATTCCGGTGACTATGCCATCTGTACCATCGGTGACAAACCTGTGGGAAACGATATTGAGCGTGTGAAGGATGGACGGCTCAAGGTGGCGGACAGATACTTTACAACAGAGGAATTGGAATGGCTTTATGCTGCGGGAGAGGAGGAGAGAATCCTGCGCATGTTCCGCATCTGGACTATGAAGGAGAGCTTTTTGAAGGCTACCGGAAGAGGAATGTCTCTGTCTCTTAAGGATTTTGCGATTCGTATGGATGAGGAGTCGGGGAGAGCCAGGGTGAGACATTCCTTTGACGCGAAATATTATTATATGAAAGAGTATCAGGAAATTGACGGTTATTGTACGGCCGTCTGCTGTCAGGAGAGCGGGGATATTGCCTACAGCATGATTCCAGTAGAATTATATTGAATATATTGAAAGCTTGTGGGGGTGGGGAAGGCAGAATGCGGAGGAAAAAGAAAATGCAGCTTGCGGTGGTATTGTTTGCGGTTCTTTTTGCAATTTATACCATATTTGTCTATTTTCTGGTGAGTGCCTGTCTGGTTCCTTCTTTTATGGATAAGCTGCATGCCTTTGAAGATATTACCAGAAAGTGTTACAGTGAGCAGGTGCAGACGGATGATATCAAAGAGAATAGGACACAGCTTCTCAGTGGGACACAGGAGTGGCTTAAGACAGCGCAGCGAAAGAAAATTCAGGTGAGAACGACTGACGGCTATCGGCTCACGGCGGAGGAATTTCCGGCGGACACAGGAGAAAAATGGGTGCTTCTTCTGCATGGCTATACAGGCTGGAAGGAGGAAATGTACCAGTTTGCATGCTGGTATCAAAAGCAGGGTTATTCTGTACTCGTGCCGGATCTTCGCTGTCAGGGCGAGAGCGAGGGAGATTTTATCGGTATGGGCTGGACAGACCACTTTGACTGTATGCTCTGGATTGACCATATTTTAGAACACTCGCCGGAGGCGGACATTGTGCTGCACGGGCAGTCCATGGGCGCTGCCACGGCTCTGATCGTGGCTGGGTCGCCGGAGGCTTCCGAGCATATCAAGGCGGTGATCTCCGACAGTGCCTACACGGAGGCCTATGAAATGTTTGGCGATAAGATCACGGAGTGGTTTCATCTGCCGGCGGCTCCTTTTGTGGATTCGGCTTGTGTGATGCTGCGCTTAAGAGGCGGCTACAATTTGAAGGATGCTTCCCCCATCAGCGCCGTGGCAAAAAGTGAGATCCCGACCCTGTTTATACACGGAGATGAAGACCGGATGATCGATGTGCGCATGTCCTATGAGTTATTTGAGGCGGCTTCTTGCGAAAAGGAGCTGTTCATTGTGGAGGGGGCGGGACATGCCCAGGCGCAGGATAAAGATCCCGGCGTTTATTACGGAAGAATCGGTGAATTTTTGGAGCGTTATCTTTAAGATAACGGGAAAGGCGAACCTATGTGCAGCATATTGAGGAAAAAATGGCGTGGAGCCGCAGCAGGCATGCTCGCAGCAGGGATACTGCTTGCGTTTCCTTTTGGACGGGAGGAGCCGGATGTAGTTTATGGAGCAGAGAAACGCACAGTGCGGGTGAGCTTTTTCCCGATGGGAGGTTATCATGAGACTTTACCGGACGGAAGCCTGTCCGGAATGGATGTGGAATATCTGGATAATTTGTGTGATTTTGTAAACTGGAATGTGGAGTATGTTCCCTGTGAAAGCTGGAATGAAGCTCTTGAGATGCTTTCGAACAAGGAGGTAGATCTGGTGGGATCCGCCCAGTATTCCGCGCAGCGGGCAGAAAGTTACCAGTATGCGAATCTGGCAAACGGATATACTTTTGGAGCAATAGCTGTGAAGAGCGACAGCCTGCTGGCCTATGAGGATTTTGATGCCATGGAGGATATCACTTATGGCGTTGTGGCTACCTATGTCAGAAAACAGGAATTTATGGAATATCTCAAGGGACACGGCATCGAAAGCCCAAAGCTTCGTGAGTATGAGGACACGGCCGCTTTGCAGGAGGCGCTTTCTGAGGGAAAGATCGATGCGCTGGTGCACTCGCTTACGGAGATCAGAGAGGGACAGAGGGTGATTGGCCGTTTTGCCCCCATGCCGCTTTACTATATTACATATCCGGGTAATGACGATTTGATGCTGGAGTTAAATCAGGGGATCGCGGATGTCAAGATGAATCGTCCTGAGTTGGAGAATGAACTGATGGTGAAATATTATGACAGCCGTCTGGATCATACCATTCTTCTGACAAGGGAGGAGAAAGAATACATCCGCCAGAAACAGAGAATGAAGGTGGGTTATCTGGATGGCTATTACCCGTTTTCCTATGAGGAGGAGGAAAGCTACAGAGGACTTGTCCGGCAGATGCTTGAGGAAGTGTCGGTGAGTACGGGACTTACCTTCGACTATGTCGGGATGAAGGACATGGATGAGGCTAAGGATGCGCTTGTGCGCGGCGACATTGATATCATAGGGTACTGCGGCGAGAGGACAGGAAATATCAGACAGGCGGGAATCACCATCACGAAGGTTTACGCCCAGGTGCCCCGCGTCGTTATCACGAAGCGCGGAGGCAGGACGGAGGAACTGCATACCCTTGCAGTGACAGGAGACAATCTCTCCGAGGAGGGAGGCATCTCTTTTGGAGAAGGGGCGCAGCTTTTGATTTTGGATGATCAGAGAAAATGCCTGCAGGCGGTGCGCTCCGGCAAGGCGGATGCGGCGCTGTGCGACGGCTATATGGCGGAATACCTTCTCGGCTCCAATCTGGGCTTTGGACAGCTGGAAATCCATACGGTTTTGAGTGATGTGCACAGTATCCGCATGGCAGTCCGAGATGATGCGCAGTCGCCTCTTTTGGGAATTTTGAACAAGGAGCTTTTGGAAGTTACTGACAAGATGGTAAATGACTACATGCTGCAGGACAACTTTTATTCCAAGATCAGCGTGGACAGTTTTATCAGGGATCACAGCATTACCATTATTCTTGCGCTGCTTTCTGCCGCCGTCCTTGTCATCTTTGTGCTCTATCGTATGCTGGAAAACAGCAGAAGGATCCAGAAACTGATGTATAAGGATACGGATTTCAATATCTGGAATTTAAATTATCTGAAGTACAGAGCGTCACTCAAACTGGAAGCAGATACAGACAGAAAGTACGCCATCGCGTATACGGATATCTGTCAGTTTCAGAGCTATAACACGCTCTACGGATGGAGTGCGGGACAAAGACTTTTGGAACGCATTATCGAGGTGCTCTCGAAGGAGATTGACAGTGAGAGAGAACTCTATGCCAGAAGCTATGGAAGCCATTTTGTGCTCTTTGTGTGCTGCGAAGATATAGAGGAGCTGGCGGAGCGCATGCTGGCCATGGCAGATCGGATTTCTGATCATATCTATGAGAAGGAGGGCATCCGTATGGCCCAGGCTGTGGGCATCTGTGGTATTGAGGAGAAGGATACAGATATTCAGCTTGCACTTTCCTACGCCATTCAGGCCGTGGACCCTTTGAAGGACAGCCACAGCAATGCGGTGAGAATCTACGATGAGGAGCTCAGAGAGAAGCTTAAGGAGCAGCATGAGAGGGAAAAGCTGTTGGATTCCGTAGATTTTCGGAAGGATTTCGTGGCATACTATCAGGCAAAGGTGGACATCAGGGACGAGAGTGTGGTGGGAGCGGAGGCGCTTGTGCGCTTTAAAGATCCTTCGGCTGACGGTGCAATACGGGCGCCCGGATTTTTCGTGCCCTACTACGAGCAGACGGGAAAAATCACAGAGATCGATTTTTTTGTGATGGAGAGTGTATGTAAGATGCTGCGAAAGAGGCTTGACCAGGGACTTTCCGTAGTCCCCGTATCCTGCAATTTTTCCAGGTCGCATTTTGTGAAAGACGGATTCCCGGAGCGGTTTGTGTCCCTCATCGAGAAGTATCAAATTCCCAGGGATTTGATTGAGGTGGAGATTACGGAGACGCTGGTGGTGGAGGAAATGCAGCAGCAGAAGGTAAAGGAAAACGTGGACAGCCTTAAGAAAAAGGGTGTACATCTGTCCATCGATGACTTTGGCTCCGGTTATTCATCGCTGGGTGTATTTGAACAGATCCCGGCGTCAGTGATTAAACTTGACAGATCTTTCCTGCTCAATAATGAAAATCGCGTGCGGCAGGTGCAGATTATGAAAAATATTGTAAATCTGGCAAGAGATTTGGAAGCGCAAGTGGTCTGCGAAGGCGTGGAGACAGAGAAGGATACGGAGCTGATGATGGAGATCGGCGCCTATGTGGCCCAGGGTTACCGCTACTGCAAGCCTGTGCCGGAGAAAGTGTTTGAGGATATGCTTACATGAGGGGAAAAATAATGGTTTGGCTGTGTGCCTTGGCGGCACTGTTGTGCTTTTTATATTGTTTTATCGTTTTCAGCATCCGTTCTGGGAGCCGTTTCTATTTGATCTGGGGGCTGGGGGGATTGTTTTTCCTCGGACTCGCATGGATGATTAAAATTGACTTGTGGAGTCAGCTCCCTCAGGCGGTACGGCGGGCGGCCGGAGTCGTTTTGTTAATCGGAATTTTGAATTTTGTTGTGGTGGAGAGCTGTATTTTTACCCACTACAGGGATCAGGGCAGACCGGATTTGGATTATATCATTGTTCTGGGAGCGCAGATGAAGCCGGGAGGGCCAAGCGCGGTTCTCAAGTTCCGTCTGGATGCGGCCTATGACTACCTGACGGCAAATGAGGATACGCTCTGCGTGGTTTCCGGCGGACAGGGGGCCAATGAGCCCTGTACGGAAGCTGAGGGGATGTATCTCTATCTGGTGGATAGAGGGATTGCACCGGAGCGGATTATTATGGAGGACAAATCCACGGACACTTCCGAGAATATTGCTTTCAGCGCTGCGCTTATCGGCGGAACCGACAAGGATGTGGGGATTGTCACCAACAATTTTCATGTGTTCCGGGGTGTGATGTTAGCCAGACATGCGGGGTTTGAAGATGCCTGTGGCATTTCAGCCCGCTCAAATGTCTATTTTCAGCCCAATAATCTGGTGCGGGAATTTTTCGGGGTAATGAAAGATTTGGTCTGTGGAAATTTATTTTAGGCTGTCTGCGGGTCGCAGGCTCCCACAGTCATATGGTACACTTATTTTCGCATGGCTGAGCCATTAAGATCAATTGTGTCATGTAAACTGCTTGACTTGTAACAGACAGTACGGTTAGAATAGAACAAGTACAGCGATTTGATATGGAGATAAACGGTGAGATTACAAGAGAGAAAAGGCAGGAAAAGAATAGAGATTGCGGCGGTTTTGCTGTGTGTGGTTTTGATGGGCTGTGGGGCGGAGGCTGAGCCGAGTTACACAAAACAGGGTATGGAGGCTGTGAAAGCTCTTGATTATGACAAAGCGATCTCCTTGTTCCAGACAGCGGAGGAAAATGGGGAGGAGGAGCGGCTGCTCTATCGGGGGATGGGACTTGCCTATCTGGGTAAGACAGATTATGAGGCGGCCATAGCTTATTTGGAGACAGCCTTAAGGATGGGCAGCAGCTGGGTGGAAGATTTGGATTTTGACATCAATTATTATCTTGCCACGGCATATTACAAAAACGGCCGGCTGCAGGAGGCTGTGAAGGTTTATGATGCTATATTAGGGATACGGCCGGAGGAGACGAATGCCTATTATCTGAGGGGCAGTGTGAAACTCTCGGAAGGAAACTTTGACGGGGCGAAGGCGGACTTTGACACTGCGGTTGCGCAGGATCCCAAAAATTATGATCGTATGATCCGCATTTACATGGTGCTTGAAGAATATGGCTATAAGGAGGCAGGACAGGTCTATCTGCAAAACGCCATGACGGAGAATGAAAAGTCCATTTCTGATTATGATATGGGACGAATATGTTATTATATGGGAGATTATGAGAATGCCAAGGGATTTCTGGAGAGGCTCAAGACAGCTTCGGATTATGGCGCTGCGCTCTATTTGGGAAGAACTTATGAAGCGCTGGGGGACTACAATTATGCGGCAAGTATTTATGCGGGCTATGCAGATTATGATCAGACAAAGGCGGAGATTTACAATCAGTTAGGGCTCTGCCGTATGCAGCTTGGAGAGTACCAGACTGCTCTTGACGCCTTCCAGACGGCAATGAGTATCGAGGGAAATGATATGATGCAGACATTAAAATTCAATGAGATCGCCACTTACGAGTATATGGGAGATTACAAGACGGCAGCAGCTCTGATGAACAGCTATCTGCGAAGCTACCCGGATGACGAGACGGCAAAACGGGAGTACGAATTTCTACAGACCAGATAATAGGGTGAAAAGAAGTATGGAAGTTTTCATAAAATCAGGAAGGAGATTAATATGAAGGATACTTATGTGCGTGTGAAAGGTATTGTCAAAAAAGGGGATACATATCTTTTGCTGAAGAGATGGGTGGATGACCGCATTCCGGATCCCTTCGTATGGGAGTTTATCGATGCGGAGGTACCTCATGGAGATGCGCCTGACGATACGATGCTCTCTGCGATTACGGAGCTCCTTTCCGTAAATGGAAAAATTGAGAATATTGAGTATACTTGGTCACAGCTTCTCGGGGAGACTCACTGTGTGGGTATTGCCTATATCTGTTCCATTCCGGAGGAAGAGGAGTCCAATATCGTTTTATCGGAGGATTACGGAAGTTATGAGTGGGTGAAAAGAGAAGATTTCCCGCTCTATATCGAGAATCAGTATGTGCTGAAGGATTTGGAGGGGAAGAGGCTGTGATTCATACATTGACAGAGAAAATAAAAAAATTAGAAGCACCCATTGTGGTGGGGCTTGACCCTACTATGAAGTTTGTGCCGGAGCATATCAAACAAAAGGCGTTCGCGGAGTATGGCGAGACATTAAAAGGCGCAGCGGAGGCAGTTTTGGCTTTTAACAAGGGTATTGTAGATGCGGTCTGCGATTTGGTGCCGGCGGTGAAGCCGCAGATTGCGATGTATGAGCAGTTTGGAGTAGAGGGATTGATTGCTTTTCAGAAGACGGTGGCTTACTGTAAGGAGAAGGGCTTGGTGGTGATCGGTGATATTAAGCGCGGCGATATCGGCTCCACTTCAGACGCCTACGCGGTGGGACATTTGGGGCAGGTACAGGTTGGAACTACCATGTGCCGCGGCTTTGATGAGGATTTTGCAACGCTCAATCCCTATATGGGTTCTGACAGTGTAAGACCTTTTATTGAGGTGTGCAAAAAGGAAAAGAAGGGACTGTTTATACTTGTAAAAACATCGAATCCCAGCAGCGGTGAATTTCAGGACCGTCTGGTGCTTCCGGTGGGCGGCAAGGATGCGAAAGAGGCGAGACCGCTGTATGAGATTGTCGGGGAGAAGGTGGCGCAGTGGGCCGACGATTTTATGGGTGACGAGTACAGCTATGTCGGTGCGGTGGTAGGAGCGACATATCCTGAGATGGGAAAGACTCTGAGACGAATCATGCCTAAATCCTATATTCTGGTGCCGGGCTATGGTGCGCAGGGTGGTAAGGGAAAAGATTTAAAACACTTTTTCAATGAGGATGGTCTGGGAGCCATTGTTAATTCCTCCAGAGGCATTATTGCGGCTTATCAGCAGGAGGCATATGCAAAGTATGGGGAAGAGAATTATGCCGATGCGGCCCGTGCAGCGGTAATCGATATGAAGGAAGATATTAGGACCGGTATATTTTAAAGATAAATTGACATACTATTCATAACCTGGAAAAAGAAAATTGCTCCAGAATGTCCAGAATGGAGGAATAGTATGTTAGGAAAGCAGAGTATTCAGTTTGAGAGGAAACCGTACATTATAAGCAGTGCGTCCATCGTCGGCAGCAAGGAGGCCCAGGGTCCCATGGGAGAGCTTTTTGATAAAGCGGGATATGACGATAAGTTTGGCGCACAGAACTGGGAGGAGGCGGAGAGCCGCCTGCAGAAGGAGGCGTTGGAGATTGCCCTCTCCAAGGCCGGACTTACAAAACAGGATCTGCAGATGGTTTTTGCGGGTGATTTGCTGGGACAGTCCATTGCCAGCAGTTTTGGATTGTCCGGATATCAGCTCCCCCATGTGGGTCTTTACGGCGCCTGTTCGACCTGCGGCCTGTCCTTGACAATGGGTGGTGCGATGGTTTCCGCCGGGTTTGTTGAGAAAGCTGCCTGCATTACTTCCAGCCATTTTGCCAGCGCGGAGAAGGAGTTCCGTTTTCCGCTGGCTTACGGAAACCAGCGGCCAAAATCGGCTACATGGACGGTGACAGGCGGCGGCGCGTTCATTTTGTCAAATAAGCCCGGGAAACAGACAAGAGCTGTGATCGAGGGAGTAACTCTCGGCAAGATCGTGGACTATGGGGTGAAGGATTCCATGAATATGGGAGCCTGCATGGCCCCCGCTGCAGCAAATACAATCAGCCAGAACCTGGAAGATTTTGGCAGGGAGCCGAAGGATTACGACAAGATTATCACCGGCGATCTTGGTGTTGTGGGGCAGAGCCTTTTGTTTGACCTGCTTGCAGAGCAGCATATTGATATCACCAGACAGCATATGGACTGCGGCATTGAGATCTACGAGAGCGAGAAACAGCACACCGATGCGGGAGGCTCAGGCTGCGGGTGCAGCGCAGTGGTGCTGTCAGCATATATCCTGAAAAAGATCGAGGAAGGCATCTGGAAGAGAGTGCTCTTTCTGCCCACAGGTGCTCTGTTAAGCAAGACCAGTTTTAACGAGGGTCAGACGATACCGGGTATCGCCCATGGGGTGGTGCTGGAGCATTATAATTAAATGGTCTTTCTTCCTGGTTTATGTTACACTTGCATCATAGCAGCTTGAATAAAGGTTATGATTGAAAAGAGGATGTATATGCGGGAGATGGAATTTAAGATGGAACGTCCCGGCCTTCTCAAAGAGGGCGACAGAGTCACGGTGACGGAGGGGGTTCTTCCAAGCAATTATTATTATACGATCGATCCGTCTTTAGCTATGTCCGGCAATTTTCCATTTCGGGAGAGGATGCTGGAGCGCGAGGGCGTGGTGACGGAGGTTATCGAGAACGCCAGAGGTTTTTATGTGAAGGCGAGATTTGGAGAGTAAGGCGCAGTGTCAACAAATGAAATAGGAGGAAAATAGAATGTTAACTAAGGTATCTACGAACAAAGCACCCGCAGCAATTGGGCCTTATTCCCAAGGAATTATCGCGGGAGACTTTTTATTTGCATCGGGACAGATTCCGATTGATCCTGCCACAGGAGAGATCACGGGAAAAAATGTGACTGAACAGGCGGAACAGGCTATGAAAAATGTAGGGGCGATCCTCGCGGAGGCGGGAACAGATTATTCCAAAGTGGTAAAGACTACTTGCTTCCTCGCGGAGATGGCAGATTTTGCGGCATTTAATGCAGTCTACGAAAAGTATTTTACCGAGAAGCCCGCGCGGAGTTGTGTGGCGGTGAAGCAGCTGCCCAAAGATGTGCTGTGCGAGGTGGAGGTCATGGCGTATTTGAAGTAAATGCTGGTATTTCATTCCCGCGGGGACTTTACGAATGGATATCATGATATAGTGAACGAATAAGTTTGTATCATTTAGATGAGAGGTTTACATAAATTTGAACAAAGACAATATTGTACTGATTGGTATGCCAGGCGCGGGAAAAAGCACAGTGGGGGTGGTGCTGGCTAAGAAGCTGGGCTATGCATTTGTGGATGCGGATCTGGTAATACAGAGCAGAGCGGGAAAATTACTACATGAGATTATCTCTGAGCGTGGTGTGGAGGGCTTCTGGAAGGTGGAGGAGTCTGTGGGTGAATCTTTGGAAGTGGAGCGGACTGTGATTGCCACCGGCGGCAGTGCGGTTTACGGCGAGCGGGCGATGAGGCATTATAAGCAGATTGGCACGGTGGTGTATCTTGCTCTTCCTTTGGAGAATATCAGGGACAGGCTGGGTGATCTGGCAGAGCGGGGTGTGACACTGAAAGACGGACAGGATTTAAGAGATCTCTACGCGGAACGGCAGCCGCTTTATGAACGGTACGCTGATATCAAAGTGGAGTGCAAGGAATTGTCGATAAGGGAGATTGTGGGAAAAATTGCATCCCTTATATAAAGATTGCTGTAAAACGATGGACCAAGTAAGGAAATAAAGGAAGAGGGAACATGTCTTTGACAGAAAAATCTGTTTGAGGATATGTTCTTTTTTTGCATAATCTCTTTAAAATAACAGAAACTAAGATAAAAAAGTTCTTTTCGCTAAAAGTATAGAAGGATAAAAAGAGTAAAAAGTGAGGGACTTGGAGATGGAGGAAAGTGATGGATTTTATTAATGCATTTTGGGTGGGCGGTCTGATCTGTGCGCTGGTACAGATTCTTTTGGAGAAGACAAAGCTTCTGCCGGGGCGTGTTATGGTTTTACTGGTGTGTGTTGGGGCGGCAGTCAGCTTTTTGGGATGGTATGAACCTTTTATGGAATATGCCGGAGCGGGAGCCAGCGTGCCTCTTCTTGGCTATGGCAATATCCTGATGAAGGGTGTGAAGGAGGCTGTGGATGAGAATGGATTTATCGGCCTGTTCCAGGGAGGTTTTAAAACGGGGGCTGTGGGATGTGCAGCGGCACTGATTTTCAGCTATTTGGCAAGTCTGTTGTTTCAGCCCAAACCGAAAAAATAAATTTTTTTTAAAATTGAAGACGGAAGAGAAGCTGACTCGTTATAATATACAGATGCATGAAAAACAAAGCGCTGTTTCAGGCGCAATAGTCTATGATTGAGAGAGACGTTTGTTTTTGCAGATGTATCATTTATAGTAAACGACAAAACAAAATTTCTAATGTCGTTAACTATAGGAGAGGGGGCAGACAGTTATCGGAAGGGAAGAGCAATTATCAGCGCTGATTGATTCCTACCAGCATCTTGTTTTTTCTATATGTTATAAAATGACAGCGGACTATTTTGCCTCTGAAGATCTGACGCAGGAAACTTTTCTGTCTGCCTATAAGCATCTGGAGCAGTTTGACGGCAGACATGAGAAGGCATGGATTTGCAGGATCGCCACAAACAAATGTTTGGATTATCTGCAGAGTGCAGGCAGACGCAGCATTCCCATGGCGGATCTGGGACTGGAAGGCCCAAGGGCACCGGATGGGATAGGGCGGACGGATACAAACACAGACAGGGCCGAGGGAAATGATACGGTGACCGGACAGACACCGGAGAGCATCTTTCTGGAAAAGGAGGTGCGGGAAACACTGCTTGCCAGGTGTCTGTCGCTGAAGCCGCCTTACAATGAAATTGCAAAGGCTTATTATTATGAGGAGATGGACGCGGAAGAAATTGCAAGACAGAGGGGTGTGAAGAAAAAGACGATACAGACTCAGATCTATCGGGCGAGAGGAATGCTTCGCAGGATGTATGAAAAGGAGAAAGGCGCATGATACATAATATAACGGAGGAGAGAGAAAAACTGAATAAACATGAATCTTCCGCCTTCGAGCCTTTTAATGATGAGGAGCTTGCGCGGCTGATCGGTGAGGTGGAAGAGCGGGCGCTTATCCATGCGCCGGTACACCTGAAAGACAATGTGTTTTCGCAGATCAGCGCAGAGAGACGGAGGGTGAAAAGACGGCAGATTTTTTCTTATCGGGCGAAAGTCTTAATAGGGATGGCAGCTGCTCTGACTGTGCTTTTCCTGGTACCCGTAGAGGGAGAACGGACAGCGGATATGCCGGTTTTCGAGAGTACACTGTGGGAGGAAGAGTCCGTGGGCGGCGATGCGTGGGAACAGGAGGCAGCCCGAAGGCAGGAGGATATTGAAAAAACCTGGGAGAGATACCGGGAAGGACAAAGGAGAGCGGACATCACAAGACGGTATCTTCGAGGAATTGCGGAAATGTTGAGATAACATAGTGAAGTTAGTACAGGAATGTTTATTTGCGGTATGCTTGTAAACAACAGCAAAGATTGGGAGGATTGATGATAATGAAGAGTAAGAAAAACAGATTTTGGCTTTTTATATTTTCTCTGTGCCCGGGGGCGGGACATATGTATATGGGGTTTATGAGAATGGGATTAAGCTTTATGCTGGGCTTTATGCTGATGATTGCAGTGATGTCTATCACAGGACTTGATGTGCTTGTCGTGTTCCCGATCACCCTTTACATATACAGTTTTTTTCATGCTAATAATATTGGCAGTCTGGATAACGAGCACTTTGCGGCGCTGGATGACGAATATCTTTTCGGATTTGGCGATATGGAGCGCATCCGTTTCAGGCTGGACCGGAAAAACAGGAACCTGGCAGCAGTTGTGTTGATTGTTCTTGGTATTTATATGCTGTGGAACGTGGGTTTCGGGATGCTCAGAGATTATATGGGATGGGATAATCCTGTGATCAGGGCCATTTATTATACCATGCGGGATGAAGTGCCGAGAATTGTAATTGCAATAGCGATAATCTGGTTTGGTGTGTCGCTGCTGCGCGGGAAAAAGGAGGATTCCGTGGAGCCAAAGGCGATACAGGAACAGGAGGAGCCTGTCAAGTGGACGGGGCAGGTTGAACAGATTGAGAAGAAGGAAGAGCAGGGGGAGGCGTAGACGTATGGAAACACAGAAAATGGATGTTGATGTTATGTCAATACAGAAGGAGGAGTCCGGCGGGATGAAAACCCGCCGGGTCGGTTCCATAACCTTCGGTTTGACACTGATTTTGTTTGGAATTTTGTTCCTGATACATATTGCGGTGCCTTCGTTGAACTATGAAGTGATATTTAATTGTTGGCCGCTTATTTTTATCCTGCTTGGCGTTGAGATATTAGTGGAAAATCATAGGAGCAATGCCGCAGGCTGTAAGTTTGTGTATGATTTTCCGGCAATCCTTATGCTCATTCTGATGCTTCTGTTTGCTATGGTGATGGCGGCGGTTGAGTTTAGCATTCGTTATTATCAGGATATTTGGTGATATCAAATCGAGCTCAAAATTTAAGTGCGGCGATTTATTCCAAATCGTATGAGATTTGCTGCTTTGTCAAAAACTGCATGACGGCTTTGTCCCAGAGCGCATCCGGCGTCTTGTCCATGAGAAAAGTGTGGAAGGCGGTTCCGGTTATAAGCGTGAGGACAGTGCCGTCATATTTTACGTTGAGGACGAAAGCCTTTACCTGATCTGCGGTCACGTTGGTATCTCCCTGTTGCAGGATGGAGGTCGTATAGTCGGGGATCAGGTGCAGCACAAAATGAAAGGCTGTGGGCGTGCGTTTTCCCTTGATCAAATCGAAGCAGATGGGTTTTATCTTTTGCCAGGTTGTAAATTCGTATGGTCTGATTTCCTTATCGTCCCATTCCTCTAAGGTGTAGAACGATCTATTCTGGCGGCCGTCTATTGTGAAAGTATTATAGGTGCTAATGGAGGCTTCCTCCAGCAGGAAGGTGTCGAAAGCCTCTCCGGCGAGGAATTTTCCCATGAATTGTTTGATGTTTGTGATTTTTAGTGCAATCATATTGGACTCTCTTTCTTCGTTTGGATTTCTCCCTTGATTTTAAATGACTGACTGCTTATTTGCAATGTATATTTGTGCAACATTTTCGCATGGCTAAACTTATCTATTCTAATTTGCAAAATTGGTTATTCTATGATATTATAAGTGGTAATGAAAACTATGTGAGATGGTTGCGGAGGCTTTATGAGTTATAAGATTGTGGTGGACAGCTGCTGTGAGCTGCCCGAAGAATATAAGAAAAACAGCAGATTCCAGATCGTTCCCCTAGGTTTAGAGGTGGGCGATTATGTAATTTTGGACGATGAGAGTTTTAACCAGAAGGAATTTTTGCAGAAAGTGGCGGCCTATCCGCTGTGTCCGAAATCCTCCTGTCCCTCCCCGGAAAAGTACAGGGAGGCTTATCACGCTGAGGTGGATGAAGTTTATGCTGTGACCTTGTCTTCCCATCTGAGTGGCAGCTATAACAGCGCGGAGTTGGGAAAGAGTCTTTACGGGGAAAAGTACGGTGATAAGAAAATTCATGTGGTGGACTCGGAGTCTGCCAGCTGCGGGGAGACTCAGCTCGTCGAAAAGATTTTGGAATGCAAAGAGGCAGGCCTTGGTTTTGAGGAGACGGTTGAAAAAGTGGAGACTTTCAAGAGACAGATGCGCACCTATTTTGTGCTGGATAATCTGGAGACGCTCAGAAAGAACGGACGTCTCAGCAGTGTGAAGGCATTGGTTGCTTCCACTTTGAATATTAAGCCCGTAATGGTGGGAAATTGGGGCGTGATCGAGCAGAAGGGACAGGCTATCGGGATCAACAAGGCACTCGCCAAAATGGCGGACTGTATCGTGAGCGATGTGAAGAATCCGGCGGAGCGCATGCTGATGATCACCCACTGCAACTGCCCGGAGCGGGCAGAGTATATGCGGAGTTTGATGGAGAAGCGCGCATCCTACCGGGATGTTCTGATTATGAATACCGCCGGCGTCAGCAGTATGTATGCCAACGACGGCGGGGTGATTGTGACGCTGTAATCACCAAAAATTCCACTCAATCGGCGAGAAAACAAGTGTTAAAATCAGTATAATCTGTAAAGCTAAGATCACTGGCATTCCGTATAGGAAATACCAGTGTCTTGTTTTGTGGTGAAAAAGATGCATGCCGATAATTGAACCGACGCTGCCGCCGATGATGGCCAGCACAAAGAGGGTGGATTCTGGGATCCGCCAGGCCCGCTTTATGGCCTTTCTCTTGTCCACGCCCATTACAATGAGACTGGCCACGTTCACAGCGATGGCATATAAAATTAGGATGTCAAAAGAATTCATGGCATTAAAGCAGCTTTTCGCCCTGTTCCTGCATTTTCATGGCGCGAACTTTGCAGGAAAGACCGAAGAGATTGATGAAGCCTTCTGCATCGTGGTGATCGTAGAGATCCCCTGTGGTGAAAGAGGCGATGCTCTCATTGTAGAGTGTGTACGGTGATGTCGTGCCAGCCTTAATGATGTTGCCTTTATATAGTTTGAATTTCACTTCTCCTGTCACATAGCGCTGAGTGGATTCGATAAATGCCTGCAATGCCTCGCGAAGAGGAGTAAACCATTTGCCTTCATATACCACCTGAGCAAATTTGCTGCCAAGGTCTGACTTGAGAGCATAGGTGTCACGGTCCAGGATCAGTTCTTCGAGCTGCTGGTGTGCCTCATAGAGGATTGTGCCGCCGGGTGTCTCGTAGACGCCGCGCGACTTCATGCCGACTACGCGGTTTTCCACAATGTCAACGATGCCAATGCCGTGTTTGCCGCCAAGCTCGTTTAGGGTGGCGATAATCTCTGCTACCTTCATCTTTTTACCGTTGACGGAGGTGGGAATACCTTTCTCAAAAGTCATAGTCACATATTCGCCCTCGTCGGGAGCTTTCTCAGGCGTGGTGCCCAGCACCAGAAGATGCTCATAGTTGGGTTCGTTGGCGGGATCCTCCAGCTCTAAACCCTCATGGCTGATATGCCACAGATTGCGGTCACGGCTGTAGCTGGAATCTGCAGAAAAAGGCAGATTGATGCCGTGCTGACGGCAGTATTCGATCTCTTCCTCACGGGAATTTAATGTCCACTTTTCATTTCTCCATGCAGCGATAATTTTTAAATCGGGAGCGAGAGCCTTGATGCCCAGCTCAAAACGGATCTGGTCGTTGCCCTTGCCCGTCGCACCATGACAGATCGCGGAAGCGCCTTCCTTGCGGGCGATTTCAACCAGTTTCTTGGCTATGACAGGACGTGCCATGGAAGTGCCAAGCAGATATTTGTTCTCGTAAACCGCGTGGGCCTGTACACAGGGAACAATAAAGTCGTCACAGAATTCGTCCGTTAAATCTTCTATGTAGAGCTTGGATGCGCCGCTGGAGAGGGCTCTCTCCTCAAGACCGTCAAGTTCCTCTCCCTGACCACAGTTGCCGCACACACAGATTACTTCATAGTCAAAATTTTCCTTCAGCCAGGGGATGATAACTGTGGTATCCAGCCCGCCTGAGTAAGCAAGAACTACTTTTTCTTTCATAATCTCCTCCATTCCGAAACGTTTACGATGACACCGCAGGCTGAATCTCAGATTCAGCCCTGCAATCATGCCGTATCCTCTTTTCATAAAATATGTATTAGCGTTCTTAAATCAATATACAACAAGAGAGTGGAGAATGCAAGCGTAGTTGATTTTGCGGCGTCTTCGATAATGCGCTTTTCTTCCAGAAAGAGCTTATCCGCCAAGGGGAGATCCTTATTCCCGGAAAGACCGCCTCAAGGGAAGCTTACTCTTTTGCAAATACCTTGCGAAGCTCGACAAAACATCCTTCAAGTACGTTGACTTTTGCCACGTCTTCCGGCCCGTAAAAGGCGCAGGTCTGGAATATGCCGTTTTCCAGTGTGTAGACCTGTACCGTTTTCGTCTCTGGTTCGACAATCCAGTATTCCCGTACCCCGGCCCGCTGGTATAGCCCCAACTTGACAAAACGATCATGCCGCAAGGTGGAGGGAGACAGAACTTCTACGATCATATCAGGCGCCCCCTTGCATCCGTGTTCATCCAGTTTGCTCCTGTCGCACACTATGGAAATATCAGGCTCTACGATTGTATTGATATCCCCAGGCGTGTCCCCGTCCTTCTCAAACAGACGAACACCAAACGGGGCCGGGTAAACCTCGCATTTTTTCCCATCCAGATAGTTTCCAATCTGCCGCCCGATTTCAAAACTTGCTTTTTGGTGGATTCGGGACGGCGGGGCCATCATATACGCCTTCCCGTCAATTAGCTCTATGTGGTCATCCTGCGTCCAGGTAAGAACATCCGTGAACGTGTATCGCTCCTTTTTCGCCGGTAATGCCATCGCCTCACGCACCCCTTTCCATTTCCTATTCGTGACTGGGTTTTATCAGGAAATTCCTTAGCCAAATTCGAGTCCGCGAAGCGGATCCTGCAACCGGGCGGAACTCGATTTTGTATAGACGAAGTATAACATATTTATCTACTTAATGCAATACAT